>CAZKWA010000003.1:0-87872 GCA_964556345.1 uncultured Alcanivorax sp. | reverse complement strand
CTTCGCGGCCTGGCGGCGGATGCTGCAGGCGGTGACGCACCCGCGCTGGGCGTGGGACGTTGGCCTGCGCGGGCGGCCGCACGATCTGGGCAATGTGTCGGCCTATCTGGGCCATCGCATCCACCTGGAGGATTACATCGGCTGGCTGGGCGAGAACTTCGATCCGACCATCGGCTGGCGGGATCTGGAATGGATTCGTGAGTTCTGGAAAGGCTCGATGGTGCTCAAGGGCATTCTCGACCCGGAGGACGCCCGCGAGGCGGTGCGCTTCGGCGCGGACGGCATCGTCGTCTCCAACCACGGCGGGCGCCAGCTCGATGGCGTTCTCTCCTCGGCCCGGGCGCTGCCGGCCATCGCCGACACCGTCCAGGGCGACCTGACTATCCTGGCGGATTCCGGCGTCCGCTCCGGCCTGGACGTGGTGCGCCTGCTCGCCCTGGGCGCCGACGGCGTGCTGCTCGGCCGCCCCTTCGTCTACGCCCTGGCCGCCGCCGGCGAGCAGGGCGTGGCCCACCTGCTGGACCTGATCGCCAGCGAGATGAAGGTGGCGATGACGCTCACCGGGGCGCGGGCGGTTGGGGAGATTTCGGGGGAGAGTCTGGTGCGGGCGGGTGGCTGAGACCCGTTTGACAAGTGTCACGTGACAAAATACGATCATCAGCATGATCAAGACGTTCGCGGACAAGCGCACCCAGGCGCTCTATGCCAAAGGGAAGGCAAAGACATTTCCGCCTGATGTGGCCTCCCGGGCAGCGCGTAAGCTCGAGTACGTAGACCTGGCGACCTGCTTGGATGATCTGAAGGTGCCCCAGGGTAACAGGCTGCATGCGCTTTCCGGTAACCGCCAAGGGCAGCACTCCATTTCAGTCAACACCCAGTGGCGGATCTGCTTCCGGTTTGAGAACGGCAATGCCTATGACGTTGAAGTCTGCGATTACCACTGAAGTGAGGTGATGACGATGGCGATTTCCAATACCACCGGTATCCAGCGTAAGCCGACGCATCCCGGCGAAATGCTCCGAGAGGATTTCATGCCGGACTATGACCTGACGGTGGCAAAGCTTGCCGAGCGCCTCGGCGTATCCCGGCAGTCGGTGAATGAGCTGTTGCGCGAGCGCCGCGCGGTCAGCCCGGAGATGGCGTTGCGGCTTGGGCGGTTGTTCGGCAATTCTCCGGAGTTCTGGCTTAACGCGCAGCGCGCCGTGGATTTATGGGCCGCGTCACGGTCAGTGCAAGAGGAAGTGTCGCGGATTAAGCCGCTGGATGCTGCGTAAGCTGCCATGCGTGACGACTACGATTTTTCCAAGTCAACGAAGAACCCCTACTCCAAGAAGCTGAAGAAGCAGGTCACGACCCGGCTAAATGAAGATACCAACGAGTACTTCAAGAATCTGGCGGGGAAGAAGGACCTGCCGTAAAGCGACGGAGTATTTTGGACGTCCAGGGTACAAATGGACGCCGCCCCAGTATGCAATCAGACGCTCCTTTGGCCGTTAACGCCTAATCAAAAATCGACGGCGAAAGAACCGTCGCCTTCGCCAGGTACTCGATATCCCCAGCCTCCATGCCCGCCGCTGAAAACAGCTCTTTCCAGTGGGCTTCGACGATCTGCTTCATGGCGTCGACGCACTCGGCGGCCTCGTATTCGCTCAGGCCAAACCGTTCCGCCTGGCTGAGGGCGTTGTTGAGCGTGGCCGCGCGGCCCTGGTGGCCGACCACCATGGCCAGGTCCGCCGAGTAGCCCAGCCTGGGCTGGGGGCAGATGTCGTAGCCGGGTGTCAGGTCGAGGGCGGTGCCGTCCCAGAAACAGGCGTGGTTGCGGGCGTGGTCGTCGGTGTTGCCGATCAGGATGTTGAAGATCATGCGCCGGAAGAGCTCCCGGCCGTCCCGTTCGAAGTCCCGGGCGTACTGGCGCAGGACGTCGGCCAACTCCAGGTAGCTGGCTTCGCCGGTGCGGACGGCGTATTCGTCCAGATCCAGCAGGGTCATGGCGCTGAGCATGTGGCGGCGGGTTGGGTGGCCGGTCGCGTGGGTGTCGCGGTCGAAGCGGCGGACCAGCAGCACGTCCTTGCCGGAGACTTCCAGGACCCGGGTGTCCGCCACGTTCAGGCCGGCTTTGGCGGCGAGCCGCATGGCGCCGCTTTCCGCGGCGATCATGTTGAGGGTGTCCCGGCTTGAGCTGAACTTGGCGACCAGCCAGGACTTGCCCCGCCGGAACAGCACCTTGGGCCGGGCGCCGCCGATGCTGGTGCCGTGGTTCAGGGCGGCGTCCAGGTCATCATCCAGTTCCTGGCCGCGTTCCATTCGTTCCGCCGCTTCCAGGGCGTCCGCCAGCGGGCGGATCGGCTTGGCGCGGGGCGCGTAGGCGTCCGGTCGGTCGGTGGCGTCCAGGGCGCCAACGCGGTCGGTGCCGGCGCCGAGCAGGTAGTCAATCTCCCCGAGCTCGCCTTCGAGGCGGTAATGGGCCTCGCCGGTGGGGTCGAGGGTTTTCGCGATTTCCCGCTGGATGATGCGCCGCCCCCAGGCGTCCGGCGCCGCGTCGCGCACGGCACCGCTGAGCTCGTGGTCGAGGACGTAGGGCCCGCCGGTGAGCTCGCCCAGGGGGCGCCCGGGGATCGAGAGCGGGATGGCATCCGGCCGGGCGAGGTAGCTTTTGCCGTAGCGGAACACGTATTCGGCGCCATTCCAGGCCACCACGCCGCACACCACCGGTTCCGCCTGCCCAGGCGGAAAGAGCCACAGGTAGGCGCGATCAGAA
The DNA here is from genome assembly GCA_964556345.1 of uncultured Alcanivorax sp. Taxonomy (GTDB): domain Bacteria; phylum Pseudomonadota; class Gammaproteobacteria; order Pseudomonadales; family Alcanivoracaceae; genus Alloalcanivorax. The sequence continues at coordinate 85,114 of CAZKWA010000003.1, read as the reverse complement.
ATCATTGTCGACGTCCTGCGGCCGGAACCGGCGTCGGCTGGCGGGGCGGCGCGCGCCGGCACGGCTCTCGGCGACCCGGTAATACCCTTTTGGGGCGGGTTGGCCGGGCTCGGGAAGGGTCGCCAGCAGGGGCAGGTCAAGCAGCCATAGCGCCGCCACCACCAGGCCGACATCGACCTTCGGGTCGCCTTTTTCCAGGGCGCTCACATGCCGCCGGTCCACCTTGCCCAGGCGCGCGCCCAGGTCAGTCTGGGACCAGCCGCGCGCCTTGCGGGCCTCGGCGATCAGGGCGCCGGTGTCGCGCAAGGCGTCGAGAATCTGGGCCTTCTGGTAAACGGGAGAATCGACTGTCCTGGGCATTTGAACTTTAAACCGTACAAAGTGGCGTTAAATGTACGCTATGGTGTTCTTTTTGATTCGTCAAGATGTTCTCTAAGCATTATGTACTTATAGAAGTACATAATTCAGCTTTTTGTACGTTTTAACGATCAAAAAGCAATGGCCGGCGAGCGGGGTGTGGCGCATCTGCTGGACCTGGTCGCCAGTGAGATGAAGGTGGCGATGACGCTCACCGGGGCGCGGGCGGTTGGGGAGATTTCGCGGGAGAGTCTGAAACAGCCTCGGCCTCTGTGCCCGACTAGATCGCTGACACGAATCATCCTTCTTCCCGGATGACAGGGATTCTTGCTTTCTTAACCCGGCGCCTTGCGTGGAGGGTACGAACCCCGATAGAGTGCGAACAATTCTCAATTGTGTTTATGCTTCGTCCAGTCGGACAGGGGATCGCGTTAGGGGGCACCGTGCCAACCGGGAGTATCACAAAGCGGGACATGCATACACTCTACAGTGACCACCACGGTTGGCTGCGAGGCTGGCTGCGTGTGAAACTCGGCAACGCCAGTGATGCCGCTGATCTGGCGCACGATACCTTCCTGCGCCTGATGGCCTCGCGTTGCCTTCCGGCGCAACTCGGCGACGAACCCCGTGCCTTACTGACTCATATCGCCAAGGGCCTGGTCGTCGACCATTGGCGGCGCGAAAGTGTGGAGCGGGCCTATCTTGAGACCCTGGCGCAGCTGCCCGGCGTTGAGGCCCCCTCACCGGAAACCCAACTGCTGATCATCGATGTTCTGATGCGTATTGATGCGATGCTCGCCACCATGGGAGCACGCACCCGTGAGATGTTCCTGCTGGCGCAGCTTGATGGACTCACCCTGAAGCAGATTGCCGAGCGGACCGGGGCGCCGGTGATCACCGTGCGCCGGCACATCAAAAAGGCATTGGTGGCCTGCATGGCCATCGAGTAGAGGGCCGAAGAGAGGACCGAGAAGAGGCTGCGTGTCTTCCGATGCCGCCATTGATAATACGTTGCTGAAAGAGGCGGCCGACTGGGCCATGACCTTTCGCTATGACCAGCCCGATGCGTCTCAGCACCAGGAATTCGAGCGTTGGCGGCAACAAAGTAAGGCGCACGATGCGGCCTGGCAGCGCGCGCAATCGGTCTTTCATGCCTTTGAACAATTGCCGGAGCCGATCGGCAAGAAGGCCATCGCCCGTCTCGAAACGGGCTATGACCGACGCCGCATGCTCAAGCTGTTGTCCCTGGCGCTGGTCGCGGCGCCCGCCGGCGGGCTGGTCTGGCATCAGTTGCCGTGGCAAAGCTGGGCCGCCGATGCGTATACCGCCACGGGCGAGCAACGTACTATCGGCCTGCCCGATGGCTCACGGTTGGTGCTCAACACCAACAGCGCGGTGAATATCGCTTTTAGTGCGCAAGCCCGCCGTATCCGCCTGGTAAAGGGGGAGGTTCTGATCACCACACACGCTGACCCGGCGCCGGTGGCTCGCCCTTTTCTGATCGATACCACCAATGGCGTGGTCCGTGCGCTGGGCACGCGTTTCAGTGTGCGTCAACGGGAGCAGCAACAATGCCACGTGGCGGTGTTCGAACACGCCGTCGAGATCCGCCCGCTATTGGGCGCGGCGCGTACCCTGAACGCGGGCGAACAGGCCGACTTTGATATGAACGGCGTCAATGCGCCGTCCTCCGTTGATGACAGCGCGGCTCTGTGGGAGCGGGGCATGCTATTGGCCAAGGACATGCGCCTGGAGGATGTGGTGGCTGAGCTGGCCCGCCATCGCCGCGGCATACTGCGTTGCGACCCGGCCGTGGCGAGCCTGCGTGTCTCTGGCGCTATCTCCCTGGCCGATACCGATGCCGGGTTGGCTCTGCTGGAAAAGAACCTGCCGTTGCGCGTCCGCCGCATTACCCCCTACTGGATCAGTGTCGGCCCTGACGGCTGATCGGTCTCTTTTCGGGGTCGCCGGGGCTGCCAGAGGGGCGTCAAAAAAATAGTAGTCTTGGGGTGATCACTTTTTTGATCTCGTTCGGTGTACTGGATGAAAGCGTGTTTTTGACGCTTCGAATCAACCAGACACTTACGTATCAAAGGCTTCAGACATGGCTGCCAGGCGTCCTTGTTTCACGTTGTACTCCGTACCACGCTCTCCCGTGTTCTTTCCCAGGTCCTCGTATCTCAAAGCCAAAAGCCGAGCCCTGGCCGTCACTTGTGCGTTCGCGGTTCTTTTGGGTTCGGCCGCGATCTCTGGCGCCGTGCAAGCACAGGGAAGCGCGGAAATGTCGGCGCCACGGGAGTACGCCATTGGCCCCAACGCACTGAGCGACGTGCTGGCCGAATTCGCCGCCATGGCCGGCGTGCAGTTGGTGTTTGAGCCAGGGATGCTGGCGGGGCTGAAGAGCCCCGGGCTTCAGGGAGATTACGGTATCGAGGAGGGTTTTTCCCGCTTGCTGGAAGGCAGCGGTTACCTGCTGGTCGCGGAAGGCAACCGGTCTTATTCGTTGCGTGCGATAGCGGATGGCGCGAGAACCTTGGCGCCGATAAGCGTTAAGGGCAACGCCATCTCGCGGTCGGGTAAACCGCCAGTGGCGTACGCCGGTGGGCAGGTGGCCACGGGCGGGCGCCTGGGTATGCTTGGCGACACGGATTTCATGAATGCGCCATTCAGTATCACCAGTTACACCTCGGAAAGACTGGAAAGCCAACAAGCCCGGTCTATCGCCGATGTTGTCGATGACGATCCGTCTGTTCAGGTCGGTTCGCGAGGTCGTGGCACTAATACGTCGGGCGGGGACGCGCTTTACATCCGTGGTTTTCTGGTCAGGAATCAGGATGTCTCCTTGAACGGCTTGTACGGTGTCTTACCTCGGAACACGATCGCGATGGAGGCCGCGGAAAGAGTGGAAATCATCAAGGGACCCAATGCGCTCCTGAACGGCGTCAGCCCCTGGGGTAGCGTTGGTGGCGGGATTAATGTCGTGCCAAAAAGAGCCACGGACGCCCCGCTGACCCGGGTCAAGGGTATCTACCGCTCTGATGCGCAGTTCGGCACCCATCTGGATGTGGGGCGCCGCTTTGGCGAGGAAAACCGGTTTGGCGTTCGCTTCAATGGCGTCTATATGGATGGCGATACCGCTGTTCAGGATCAGGAGAGCACGTTGGGTTTGGTCACCCTGGGCGTGGACTATCGGGGTGACCGTCTGCGGCTGTCCGGCGACCTGGGCTATCAACAGGATCGCACGGACGGCGGCAGCGGCTTTGGTTCCGGTCTGCAGATCACCGAGGGGACCCCGGTGCCGGATGCCATCGACCCGGGTAAACGTACGGCGCAGTCCTGGGAGCGTACTGAAAACAAGGATGAGTATATCGCCCTCCATGGCGAATACGATCTGACACCGGCAGTTACCCTTTATGGTGGAGCAGGCGGTCGTAATAACACCCCGTACAATCTGCGTACCAACCACACGCTGCTGGACGAAGAAACCTTGGCGTCGATGCCCGTCTATTACCCGGAGTACTCCGATACGCGCACGGTAATGTCGGGGCTGCGTGGTCGTTTCAACACCGGCGCCGTTACTCACCAACTGAATGTGCAGACTTCCATGCTCTGGTTTGAAGGCGGCTATCTCTACGAGCAAGGAGATATCTTCCTTTCTGATCTGGAAGACATCGGGCGTATCGACCGCCCTGATTTTTCGATGTCTCGTCACATCCCAAAGAGTTTTGAGCGGAAGCTCTCATCCGTCGCCGTATCGGACACGCTTGGGTTGCTTGATGAGAAAGTGCTCCTGACCTTGGGCGCGCGTCGCCAGCGTGTGGAGGTTGATAATTTCAGCCCCGCTACCGGTGCGCGAACGTCTAGTTACGATGAGGCGCGGACGACGCCCGCCGTTGGTATCGCTGTTCTGCCTTGGCAGAATGTCACCCTCTATGGCAATTACATCGAAGGGCTCGGGCTGGGGTATACCGCACCGGCCAACGCCGAGAACGCCGGAGAAGCCTTCACGCCGGCCCGGACTCGCCAAAGCGAGATTGGTATCAAGGTCGATGCGGGTAATCTGGCCAGCACGGTGTCCCTGTTCGAGATCCATCAACCCAGTGTCGTTCAGAAACCGGGCAGCGCCCCGGGGAGTGTCATATACACGGAGGACGGCGAGCAGCGGAACCGCGGCGTTGAGTGGCAGCTTTTCGGCCAACCGACGCCGGCGTTGCGGTTATTGGGTGGGGTGACCTATCTTCAGCCGATACTGACAAGTACCCAGGACGGTGCAAACGATGGTAATCAGGCCCCGGGCGTTTCCCGTTGGTTGGCCACCATCAGCACCGAGTGGGACGTGCCGTCTTTTTCCGGGTTGAGTGTGAATACTCGAGTGATACATAGCAGCTCACAGTACGGCAATGCCACCAATACGCTCAAAATACCCGCATGGACCCGTGTGGACCTGGGGGCCAGCTACCGGCTGAAAACGTATCCGGTCACGTTGCGTGCGAGCATCGAGAATATTCTGGATAAAGACTACTGGGAGTCGTATTCCGGTTCCGGAGGACGCCTGCGCTTGGCGGAGCCCCGCTCTGTTACGCTTTCCACCACCATCGATTTCTGAATGCCGGTGGTGAGCAACGAAGGGGGGAACAAGAACGCTCAAGGGCGCGATGTCTCGGCCATGGCCCGCAAACCGGCGACCACTCTCTCAAACAACGCCGCATCGCGCCGCGCCCGGGCCAGGGTGATCGCGCCCTGTATCCCCGCCACCACCTGTTCGGCAATCGCGTCGGCGCGCTCCGCGTCGTGGCCCAGGCGGCGCAGGGCGTCGGCGAGCGCTTCGATCCACCGTTCGAAATACGCGTTCACGGCGCTGCCGAATCGGTCCCGCGTGTCCGAGAGCGCGAAGGCGCCCACCAGGCACACCCGCTGCCCGGACTGAAAGTAGGCCGAGACCGCCGCCCACATGGCGTCGATGGCCGCTTGCGCGTCCGTCTGTGAGCAGAGGGGGGCGAAGATTTCGCGCTCGAACCAGGCCTCGATGTCCTCCAGCACCGCCGCCGCCATCTCCGCCTTCCCGCCCGGGAAGAAGTGATACAGGCTGCCGCGGCCCAGTCCGGTCTGTTTGGTGATCACCGACAGGCTGGCGCCCTCGAAACCGTGCTCGCGAAAGGCCTCCCCCAGCAGGGGAAGCACATCCGCGCGCTCCATGACCATGCGCGCCATCTTCAGAGCCCCAGGTCGCTGAGCCCGGGATGGTCGTCCGGGCGGCGGCCCAGGGGCCAGTGAAACTTCCGCGCGGACTCCGCGATCGGCACATCATTGATCGACGCGATCCGCCGCCGCATCAGGCCCTGGTCGTCGAACTCCCAGTTCTCGTTGCCGTAGGCCCGGAACCACTGGCCGCTGTCGTCGTGGCACTCATAGGCGAAGCGCACCGCGATGCGGTCGCCGCCCCAGGTCCAGACTTCCTTGATCAGGCGGTAGTCGAGCTCGCGGGTCCACTTGCGGCGCAGGAAGGCGACGATCTCTTCGCGGCCGCGCAGGAACTCCCCCCGGTTCCGCCAGAGGCTGTCTTCGGTGTAGGCCAGCGACACCTTCTCGGGGTCGCGGCTGTTCCAGGCGTCTTCCGCCATTCGCGCTTTCTGCGCGGCGGTGTCCTGGTCAAAGGGGGGAAGGGGTGGTCGGGCCATCTTGAATCTCCTGTTGTGTACCAATCGAAATATACTGGAATGGTTGGTACAGAGCAAGGTGTCAGGCCTGCCTGCTGGTCTAGTGCACAACGTTTGCGCCCGAAGAGATGGCTTACAGCGATCATCCTTCTTCGCTGACACCGCCTTCCGCTTTCGCTGATGTTCCGTGGACGGCTTCAGAGCGACCATGCTGGTCCGGGCGTGCCTGGCGCCTTGAGCATGAAAGGGATGGCTAAGGGTTTACCTGACTGCGTAAATACTCACGGTAAGTGAGTGATTTCCTAATTCTATAAACCTAGGGGTAATTGGAATTGGTTTCTTTTGAGTGTATTTTGCTCACTATGAGTGAGCAAAATGAAGGATACATAAACCATCTCTTGGCCAGCCTGGACGATACAGCTTTGGTCTCCAGCCGTTGGCTGCGGGCCCATGGTTACTCCACCAGTCTGGTCGCGCGCTACGTGGCCAGTGGCTGGCTGGCGTCGCCGGCGCGGGGTGTCTACCTGCGAAAGGGCGGGCGGCTGCACTGGCAGGGGGTAGTGCGCAGCCTGCAGGTCCGGGAGGGGTTGTCGCTGTACGTGGGTGGGCGGTTCGCCCTGGCCTGGCACGGGCACGAACACTATTTGCGTCTGGGCGAGGCGGCCACGGTGACGCTTTATGGCCCGGATCGCCTGCCCGGGTGGGTGACGAAGCTGCCGATGGCGGAACGTTTCCAGTTTTGCGGCAGGGCGCCCTTTGATTTGGAAATGCCGCGCTTCAGTGCGGAGACACCGGAACGCCATTTGTTGGATCAAGGGCTGGAGCGCCGCGAGGCGGATTCCGGGTTGGAAGGCATCGTCTGTTCCACGCCGGAGCGGGCCATGTTGGAGCTGTGTGATAGCCCGCCGGGTGCAGCACTGGTCTACGAAGCCGATGCGCTGATGCAGGGCATGACGACCCTGCGGCCACAGCGGGTGGGTACGCTGCTTCGTCATTGCCGCAGTATCAAGGCCAAGCGGCTGTTCCTCGCCTTGGCGGAACGGCACGGCCACGCCTGGTTGGCCCATGTCCCCATGGAAGGGGTCGATTTGGGCTCTGGCAAGCGGTCGCTGGTACCAGGGGGGCGTCTGCATCCGACCTACCAGATAACACTGCCAGGAGACTTGGATGAACACCTGGGATAGCCGCTACAGGGACCGTGTGCAGTTGCTGGTCGAGATTCTGCCGCTGCTGGCGCGGGAGCCGCGCTTCGCCTTGAAGGGCGGCACGGCGATCAACTTGTTCGAGCAGGATCTGCCCCGGTTGTCCGTGGACATCGATCTGACCTGGTTGCCGGTGAACAGCTTTGCGGAAGATTCAGCGTTAATCACAGAAGCGCTGGAGGGCTTGGCAGACGCACTTCGGGCGCGGCCGTTGCAGTTGCAAGTGCAGGCGTCGGTGAAACAGAAGGGGCGGGGTATGACGCGGCTGGTGGTCAGCCGTGGCCGGGCACGCGTGCAGATCGAAACCACGCCGGTGATGCGTGGCACCGTGCACCCGGTGAGGGAGATGACAGTCAGGCCGCCGGTCGAAGAGGCGTTTGGGTTTGCTTCCGCCCAGGTGCTCGATTTCGCTGATCTTTACGCCGGCAAACTGGCGGCCGCGCTATCGCGGCAACACCCTCGTGATCTCTTCGACGTCGGTTTGCTACTGAACGATGCGCGGGCGGACATAACGCTTTGGCGCACTTTTCTGGTTTACCTGACCTGCAGCCCCAAGCCGGCCTGGGAGATACTGCAGCCCAGTGAACCCAAGGATTTCCACACCATCTTCGACACCCATTTCCAGGGCATGACTGCCGAGCCGGTCAGCGCGGATCAATTGCTGGACAGTCGGGCGCGATTACTCGCACGGATCGCCGGTTGGCTGGATGAGCCCTCGCGCGACTTCCTATGGTCGGTGGAGAACGAACAGCCTGATTTTTCGCTGATCGGCTTGCCCCAGGCTCGGGAGCTGCCTGGCGTGCGCCGCAAGCTGCATAACCTGGCACGGCGCTCCGAGGAAAAGCGAACAGCGGATAAGGCGCATCTGGACCGGGCGTTGGCTCGGATCGCCACAGCCGTTGACGGACGCCTCGGATAAGGCGGCGGTCGTCTTCGTGCCCGCCTTCGGCCTGGTTCCCGGCTCTAAACGGTGAACGCGCCACTTGGGTACTGATTGCACATGAATTCCACGAAGGCACGAACCTTGGGGCTCTGCAAACGTCGGGACGTGTGCAGCACCCAAAGTTCGACGTCGTCGTCGGCGCTGCCCCATGTCACCAGGTCGCCCTTTTCCAGCAGGTTTCCGATGATGGACCGCGGCAGCATTGCCGCCCCGGCGCCGGCCACGACGGCATCGCGGACCGTCAGCAGTGAGGATAGCCGCAACACGGGCTGGGGTTCGACGGTGAGCTGGCCCTCGCGGACGGACCAGGTCTCTCCGTCGCGATAGGTCGGCATGACGACGGCTGGCACCGGCAGCGGCTGGTCGTGGCGTCCTTTCGGCCTCTGTAGGGATGGGGCGGCGGCGAGAACCAGCCGGTCCTTGGCGAAGCATCGGCCGACCAGCAGGCTGTCCTTGCGCGGGTTGATGCGGATGGCCACGTCGAAGTGTTCGTCGACGAGGTCGGCGAGACGATCCTCGGACACCGCCTCGATCCGTACTTCGGGATGGATTGCCAGGAAGGCGGCGGCAAGCCGCCCCAACGCCACCTGGGAGAACAACAGCGGTGCCGCGACCCGCAGCCGGCCACGTGGGGTCGCGAGGCCATCCCGGGCCGCCGCGACCGCCTCGTCAATCTCGCGCTTGGGCCCTTCGGTTCGGCTCAGTAGCAAGCGGCCGGCGTCGGTCAGTACCAGGCTGCGTCCGCCCCGTTCAATGAGCCGGACGCCGAGAGCCTCTTCCAGATCCGCGACACGGCGCGACAAGGTCGCCTTCGATCGGCCGCTGGCGCGGCTGGCCCGGCCAAAGCCGCCGTGGCTGGCCACCAGTTGGAAATCGTCCAGGGCGTTGAGGTCCATGATGTCTCATTTGTGGAACAGGGCGTCTGAATTATAGCGTCTTTGTTTTGAATATGGGACTGGATAAGGTTCGACCACACCTTAACCCTATGGAGTCATCGTTATGACCATTCTCGTAACCGGCGCCACCGGCACGGTCGGCCGCCAAGTCGTCGAACAACTCGTCCAGCGCGGTGCGGATGTCCGCGCCCTTGTCCGTGATCCCTCGAAAGCCGACTTCCCGGCCGGTGTCGACGTTGTTCAGGGCGACCTGCTCGACGTCGATTCGCTGCGTGGCGCCTTCGCGGGCGTTTCCACACTGTTCCTGCTCAACGCGGTGGTGGCCGACGAATACACCCAGGCATTGATCGCCCTCAATGTGGCCCGCGAGGCCGGCATAGAGCGGATCGTCTACCTGTCGGTGATCCACGGCGAGCGCTATGTGAACGTGCCGCACTTCGCCGGCAAGTACGGTGTTGAACGCATGATCGAGCAGATGGGCCTGCACGCCACCATCCTGCGCCCGGCGTATTTCATCGGCAACGATCTCACCATCAAGGACGTGGTGACGGGCTATGGCATCTATCCGATGCCGATTGGCAGCAAGGGCCTGGCGATGGTCGACACGCGCGACGTGGGCGAAGTCGCGGCCATCGAACTGTGGCGTCGCGAGCAATCGGCCGTGCCGCTTCCCATCGAGCGGATCAACCTGGTGGGCCCGGACACGTTGACCGGCCAGGACGTGGCCGCGATCTGGACCGAGGTGCTGGGCCGACCGATCGCCTATCCGGGTGAAGATTTCGACGCGTTCGAGCAGAACCTGCGCCAGCACATGCCGGGCTGGATGGCCTTCGACATGCGCCTGATGAGCGAGCGGTTTCTCACCGAGGGCATGGTCCCCGACGCCGGCGACGTGGAGCGGCTGACCACGCTGCTGGGCCGCCCCCTTCATTCCTATCGCGAATTCGCGACCCAGGCCGTGGCCTCGGCCTGACGGCCGGGCGCGCTAACGGCTGTAAAGCCGCCTTGCTTTCAACGCTGAAACGCACCCGCGAGTTGCTCGCCGATGGCCGGCTATGAAACGGGTGTCCGGCCGTCCCGCCGGCCCCGTTAAGGCAACCTCGATCCGACCAGGGCAAACAATGCCCCCTGCGGATCAAAGCCTTTAACGACAAAGTCGCCACCGGGAATGTCATCCGGACCGTGAAGGATCTGCCCGCCGTTGTCGGTGACCGCCTTGATCGCGGCGTCGATATCGGCGGGGCGGAAGTAGTAGTGCCACATGGGCACCGGCATGTCATCCGGCTTGGGCATGACGGCGCCGATCAAGCCGTTGTGGCGGATGAATTCGTAGGCCCCCATCGGGCCCATATCCATTTCACCCTCCTTGGTCCAGCCGAACGCCTCGAAGTAAAAGGCTTTCGCCGCGTCGGGGTCGGTGGTGGCCAGTTCGTTCCAGGCGCAATGACCCACCCGCGGGCGGTCGGAGGCGAACGCCAGGCTGGCTTCGTCGCTGTTGCCCCGCATCACATAGAAGGGCGTGCCCTGCGGGTCGGTCACCATGGCGAGGCGGCCCACTTCGGGAATGTCCTTGGCGGGCATCTTTACGCCGCCACCCAGGGCGGTGACCCTGGCAACGGTTTGATCGACATCGTCGACGCCGATATAGCCCAGCCATACCGGCCTGGCGCCACCTTGTTTCATTTCTTCGCTGAGTTGCATCAGGCCACCGATGGCGCGCCATTCTCCCGTGTCCTCGTCGCGGGCATGGAGGAGGCGGTAATCCATGCCGGGCTGGCCGCTGTCGGTGACCTGCCAGCCGAGTATCGAGCTGTAGAATTGCTGCGCGGTGTCGATGTTGTCGGTGGTCAGTTCGTACCAGATAAACTCGCCGTGTTTGTTCGGCATGGTTCTCTCCTTATTGATTCATCGTCTGCGGGCTGTCGTGTAGCCGATAGTCGAATCAGCCGGCGACGAATCGACGGTGCGAGGTTTGTTTTTTGCCGCCTTTCTCGGCGGCCCGACTCTCACGGAGGACCTGGACGAACCGGGCTATGACGTTTGAGGAAGAGGTGAGTTGTCCCGGGCGTAGCGGGCGGGCGGCACTCCGACATGACGGCTGAAGGCCACACTGAACGTGCTGGCGGAGCTGTAGCCCACCCGTTCGGCGACGTCCGCGATGCGGGCTTGTTCCCTGCGCAGTAAATCCTTGGCCAGGGCCATGCGCCAGGCGAGCAGGTATTCCATTGGCGCCATGCCCACCACCCGGCGGAATCGTTCGTAGAACGCGGACCGGGAGAGCAGCGCCTCGTTCGCCAGTTGCGCGACCGTCCAGGGCCGATCGGGGCGCTCGTGCATCCGGCGGATGGCGGCGGCGAGGCGCTCGTCGGTCAGGCCGCGCAGTAGCCCGGGTGATGAATCCGTTTTCCCGCCGGAGCGAAGCACTTCGATGAGCAGGACTTCCAGCAGGCGCTCCAGCACCACCTCGCGTGCCGGTCGTTGCGCGCGCGCTTCATCGCTGACCAGTTGCATGAGGGTGGCCAGCCGGTTCACGCCCTGAGCGTGTACCAGCGTCGGGAGTAGCGACGCGAGCAGAGCCGCATCCGGGGAGCCAAAGACACAGTAGCCCACCAGCAGACACGCATCGGCGGGGATGTCCGGGTTGCCGAGCCTGTGTTCACCGTCGGCGAGCATGACGGGCGCGTCCACGATGTGCTCGGCGCCCGCAGGGCAGCGGCTCGACATGGTGAAGTTATACGCCGAGGGGATGAGCACGAAATCGCCCTTCTTGAGGACGATTTCGTCGTGCTGATCGGCTTCGAGCCGGCACTCTCCCTCGAGAACGGCGCAATAGAAGGGGCGTCCGACCTCCGTGCGGCGGACGCGCCAACGGCCCGCGCCGGTGGCGCGTTTCGAGAAGGGCGCCGTGGGTTGAAGCAGCGTGACGATTTGAGCGAGCGGATCAATCAATTCAGGACGTTAACCAATAAAGTACGGACTCTGGATTGTAGAGCGTCCGGTTTCGCCTTGCCATACTCGCTGCTCCTGCCACTCGGCAGCCTGTCTTCCACCGCGCAAGGAGAACCACCATGCAATACCGCAATCTTGGCCGTACCGGCATCCAGGTCAGCCCCTATTGTCTGGGGACCATGATGTTCGGTGGGGTGGCCAACGCCGATCACGACGAGTGTGTTCGCATGATCCACAAGGCGCTCGATTTCGGCATCAACTTCATCGACACGGCCGACGCCTACCACCAGGGCGAATCCGAAGAGATCGTCGGCAAGGCGCTGAAAGGGCGGCGGGACGACGTGGTGCTCGCCACCAAGGCGTCTCTGCCGATGGGCGATGATCCCAACCGCCGTGGCGGGTCGCGGCGCTGGTTGACCCGCGCGGTCGAAGACGCGCTGCGTCGCCTGCGGACCGATCATATCGACCTGTTTCAGATTCATCGGTTGTCACCGGATACCGACATTGAGGAAACCCTGTCGGTGCTCAGCGACTTGATGCGCGAAGGCAAGGTGCGCGCGATCGGCGCTTCGACCGTTCCCGCTTCCGACATTGTGGAAGCGCAATGGGTGGCCGAGCGACGCGGGCTGGCCCGTTTCCGCACCGAGCAGCCCCCGTATTCCATTCTCAATCGGTCGATCGAGCGGGAGGTGCTGCCCGCCTGCCAGCGCTATGGCATGGGAGCGATGGCGTGGAGCCCGCTGGCCAAAGGCATGTTGACCGGCAAGTACCGCAAGGGCAGGGCGCAGCCGGACTCGCTGCGCGTGCACTATTTCCCGCAGGCGATGTCCGACGCCGCGAGCCTCGACGCGGTGGAGCGGCTTATCCCGCTGGCTGAAAGCGCTGGCCTGTCGTTGACGCACATGGCGCTGGCCTTCGTCGTGACGCATCCGGCGATTACATCGGCCATCATCGGCCCCCGCACCCCGGAGCAACTCGATGATCTGCTCGACGGTGCGCAAGTGCGGTTGAGCGATGAGATTCTTGACCGGATTGATGAGATCGTCCCGCCGGGCGTCGACGTGGCGCCGCTGGAGAGAGCCGGCTACATACCACCGGCGATCGCGCGGACGTCCTTGCGTCGTCGCGCGGGCCCGGATCGGGCGGCTGTCGTGGGGCTTTGAGTCAGCCCGACGTCGCCTCCCGACGAATCAACCGCCCAAACAGCGCGGCGCGCTCATGGCGATGGCTTTGCGGTTCCAGGTTGGTTTCCAGGCAGAGGGTGGCGTAGCCATGCACCTGGCACCAGGCGGCGAGGCTCAGGGCCGCCACCCGTTCCTCGGGCGCCAGGGTGGCGACCACGTCGGCCAGGGCCTGGAAGGCGGCGTCGCCGGCGGTGGCGGCCTCCGGGTGCTGGGCGAGATCGACCAGCTCGCGGGAAAACATCAGCCGGAATTGCGCCGGGGCGTTCTGGGCGAAAGCGATGTAGGCCTCGCCGGCGGCGGTCAGGGCCGCTTCGCCGGTCTGGTCGGTTACCGCCCGTCGCACGTCCTGTTCCAGCCGTTCGAAGCCGGTGCGGGCCAGCTCGGCGAGCAGCGCCTCTTTGTCGGCGAAGTGGTTGTAGGCGGCCTGCCGCGAAAGCCCGGCGTGTTCCGAGAGCCGCCGTAGCGACAGCCCCGCCGCGCCGGCGCTTTCCAGCAGGGCTTCCGCCGCGGTGATCAGGGCCTGGCGGGCGTTGCCGTGGCGGTGGCCCCGGCGTCGTGTGGGCGCGGGCATGGGGGAGTCCTTGGTCGGCGGGCGAATATTGACAGTGTCAATTTTAGTGCGCATATTGGCGGCGTCAATTACGATCGTCAATACAAGCCAGGCCGGGCCCGTCCGCCGTCCGCGTGACGCGGTCCGATCCAAGCAGGGGAGTCACCGTCATGACCATTCTGATTCTGGGTTTAGTGCTGTTTCTGGGCGTTCATTGTGTGGGCCTGTTTGCCCCGGGTTGGCGGCAGCAGCGTGTCGCCAGCATGGGCGTGGGGCCTTGGAAGGGCCTCTATAGTCTGGTGGCGCTGGCCGGCTTCGTGCTGATCATCTGGGGCTTTCAGCGGGCCCGGCTGGAGCCGGTGCTGCTGTACGCGTCGCCGACGTGGCTGAATCATTTGAACGCACTGTTTTCGTTGATTGCGTTCGTGCTGGTGACCGCCGCCTATGTGCCGGATAACCGCATCAAGGCGAAGATCGGTCACCCGATGGTGGCGGGCGTTAAGATCTGGGCGCTTGGGCATTTGCTGGCCATCGGCTTCCTGCGCGATGTGGTGCTGTTCGGCGCCTTCCTGGCCTGGGCCATCGCCGCTTTCGCGATCCTCCGCCGGCGCGACCGCGCCAATGGCGTCACCTATCCGGCGGGCACGCTCAAGGGCGATGTGATCACGCTGGTTGTCGGTGTGGTGCTGTGGGCGCTCTTCGCGTTCTGGCTGCATGGGCCGCTGATTGGCGTGCGGCCTTTCGGTTGAGCTGTATCACACCGGGCCGGCGCTGGCCGTGGGCCTGGTGTGTCTCCTTTCTCTCTAGTTCCGCTTCTTCACTTCCGTTTGCTCCGGCGCCAGGGTTTCGCCGTCGTTGTCCCGTGGGGCCATGAACGGCACGGGCTTGCCGGTGTGTTTGTTTATCAGCAGGGAGTGGCGCTCACCCCGGGCGAACAGGTGATGTTCGCCCCATTGCCGTAGGGCGACGACGACGGGAAACAGGCTTTCACCCTGGGCGGTCAGGACGTACTCCTGGTAGGCGGTGCCGTCCGAGGCGGGGCGGGTGTCCAGGACGCCGGCGTCCACCAGGCGGCGCAGGCGGTCGGTGAGGATGTTGCGGGCCATGCCCAGGTTGCGCTGAAAGTCCCGGAAGCGGCAGACGCCATCGAAGGCGTCCCGCAGGATGAGCAGGCACCAGCGGTCGCCGATCACGTCGACGGCGCGGGCCACCGGGCAGGTGTCGTCGGTGCGGCGCGGCATGCGGTCTCCTTTGTGAGGGCTGTTGCGATCACGGTGGTTGCATTTTAAAACCAGATTGCTTAGCATCCAACCAGTTTCGATTTGCAACTGGATGGTGGTCATGACGGTGTCCCTGGGTTCGTCCTTATCGTTGCCGCGCGCGGCCATGTCGCGCGGTCTGGTGTTGCTGTTCGCCGCCGCCAGCGGCTTGAGCGTGGCCAATGTTTATTACGCCCAGCCACTGCTGGATGCCCTGGCGCTGGATTTCGGGATCAGCCACGCGGCGGTGGGCGGGGTGGTAACCGCCACCCAGGTGGGCTGTGCCTTGGCGTTGTTGCTGCTGGTGCCGCTGGGAGACCGGGTGGACCGCCGTGCGTTGATGGCGGTGCAGTTGCTGGCGCTGGTGGCCGCGCTGATCGTGGTGGGGCTGGCGCCGTCCGCGCCGGTGTTGCTGGGTGGCATGCTCGCGGTGGGGTTGCTGGGCACGGCGATGACCCAGGGTCTGATCGCCTATGCCGCCAGTGCCGCCGCGCCCGGCGAGCAGGGCCGGGTGGTCGGGGCGGCGCAAGGGGGCGTGTTCATCGGCCTGCTGCTGGCGCGGGTTTTTGCCGGCGGCGTCAGTGATCTGGCCGGCTGGCGCGGCGTGTATTTCTGTTCCGCCGCGATCATGCTGGCGCTGGCGGTGCCCCTTTGGCGGCGGCTGCCGGCTCTGGAGCGGGCGTCCGCCGTGCTCAGCTATCCGCGTTTGCTGCTGTCCATGTTCACGCTGCTGAAAGAGGAGCGGGTGCTTCAGGTCCGGGGCGTGCTGGCGCTGCTGATGTTCGCCGCCTTCAATATCTTCTGGTGCGCCCTGGTGCTGCCGCTGAGCGCGCCGCCGTATGACTTCTCCCACACCCTGATCGGCGCCTTCGGGCTGGTGGGCGTGATCGGCGCGCTGGCCGCCGCCCGGGCCGGCGACTGGGCGGACCGGGGCTACGCCCAGCACACCAGCGCCGCCGCTCTGGTGGTGTTGCTGCTGGCCTGGGGGCCGCTGGCGTTGATGGAGTGGTCGCTCTGGGCGCTGCTGATCGGCATTGTGCTGCTGGATCTCGGCGGCCAGGCGCTGCACGTGACCAACCAGAGCCTGATCTTTCGCAGCCGGCCTGAAGCGCACAGCCGCCTCGTCGGGCTGTACATGTTGTTCTACGCCGTGGGCAGCGGCCTGGGCGCCATCAGCACCACGGTGACCTATGCCCATGCCGGCTGGCAGGGCGTATGCATTTTGGGCGCGGGCGTTAGTATGTTGGCGTTGTTGTTCTGGGGGTTGAGCCGGAGGGTTGGCGTGCGTTCCTAAAAGGTCGCCTAAGGTGGAAGGGAAAATATCAGGTCGGGTCTTGCCTTTTATCTGAGCGATGCCAGGATTACCGACAAACCTATACGCATGGCACTGTTCGATCCACGGGGAACCACCATGTCCGACTTTCAGCGCCTGAGTGAAAAAGCGCGCGCCTTCGCCGAAGCGCGTGACTGGGACAAGTTCCATTCGCCCAAGAACCTGACCATGGCGCTGGGCGGGGAGGTGTCCGAATTGCTGGATCTGTTCCAGTGGCTGACGGAGGCGCAGTCCTACGAGCTGACGCCGGAGCAGCATCGCGCCGCCGCCCATGAAATCGCTGATGTGCAGATTTACCTGCTGCGGCTGGCGGACAAGCTGGGCGTGGATATTCCCAGCGCCGTGGAAGAAAAGATGGCCATAAACGAAGCGCGTTACCCGGCCGATCAGGCGCGGGGTTCGGCGCGCAAATACACGGCCTACCAGGACACGGACGACAGCGGTTCATGATTGTCTATACCGCCAAGAAGAAGGCGTTCATTGAGGACGTCCGCCTCAACCGAATCCATGAAAAAATTCTCTTGGAGTTCCGGCGGCGTCTGTCGCGCTCGGTGGCGGCCCAAGAGGTGGATTCGTGGCGCCATTCGCTGCAGTTCATGTCGAACCTGATGCTGGATCAGGACATCCCGGACGATGCCGGTGTTTCCCTTGAATACCATATTCCGCTCACCAGTAAGCGCATCGACTTTATTCTCACCGGGGCGAACGAACAGCGCGAAGAAACCGCCGTCATCGTGGAGCTCAAGCAGTGGCAACACGCCGAGCCGCTGCAAAAAGATGGTGTTATCCGCACGCCGCTGGGCGGCGGCTGGCGCGAAACCAGCCATCCGTCTTACCAGGCCTGGACCTACGCGAGCCTGATCGAAGACTACAACGAAACCGTTCGCGCGGAGTCGATCCGCCTGGTGCCTTGCGCCTATCTGCACAATATGGACGACGGCAGGGCGGTGAACGATCCGGTGTACGCGCCCCACACCAGCCGGGCACCGGTGTTTATTTCCCGGGACGCGGAGCGTCTGGCCGATTTTCTCAAGCAGCACGTGCGCTATGGCGATGACCGCGACCTTCTCTACCGCATCGAGAATGGCCGCATTCGCCCGTCGCGAAGCCTCGCCGACGCCGTGCTGGACATGCTTCAGGGCAACGACGCCTTCGTCATGATCGACGACCAGAAGGTGGCGTTCGAGACCGCCCTGGAACTGGCCCACCGCGCCCAGCGGGGCAAGCGGCAGGTGCTGATCGTTGAGGGCGGCCCGGGGACCGGGAAGTCCGTGCTGGCGATCAACCTGCTGGCGCGCCTCACCGACCGCGAGCTGGTCGCCCAGTACGTGTCACGCAACGCGGCGCCACGGGCGGTGTACGAAGCCCAGCTGACCGGCTCCTTCAAGAAGAGTCATATTAGTAACCTGTTTCGTGGTTCCAGCGCCTTCATGAACAGCGCCTCCGACAGCTTCGATGTGTTGCTGGTCGACGAGGCCCACCGGCTCAATGAGAAAGGCGGCTTTTTCGGCAACCAGGGCGAACACCAGGTCAAGGAGATCATGCAGGCGGCGCGGTTGTCGGTGTTCTTCGTGGACGAGGCCCAGCGCGTCACCCTGAAAGACGTGGGCTCGCGGGCGGAGATTCGCCGCTGGGCGGAACGCCTGGGCGCCGAGGTTACGGAGCTGGGTCTCGCCTCGCAGTTTCGCTGCGGCGGCTCGGACGGTTACCTGGCGTTCGTCGACCAGTTGCTGCAAATCCGCGATACCGCCAACGATGACATCGAGTCCGTGGATTATGACATCCAGGTGATGGACTCGCCGCAGGCCCTGCGCCAGGCCATTGTGTCGCGCAACGCCAACAACCGCGCCCGCATGGTGGCCGGGTATTGCTGGGACTGGAAAAGCAAAAAAGACCCTGGCGCCATGGACATTCAGTTGCCGGAGCACGATTTCGCCGCGCAATGGAACCTGACCAAGGACGGCAGCCTGTGGGCGCTGGCGGAACACTCGGTGGAGCAGGTCGGCTGCATTCACACCATCCAGGGTCTCGAACTGGACTATGTGGGCGTGATCATCGGCCCGGACCTGATCGTCCGCGACGGCGAAATCCAGACCGACGGCCGCCAGCGTTCGTCCATGGACCGCTCGGTACGCGGCATCCGGAAACTCTATAAAGAGGACCCGGAGACGGCGAAGCGCCAGGCCGACGAAATCATCAAGAACACCTACCGCACGCTGATGACCCGGGGCATGAAAGGCTGCTTCGTGTTCTGCACGGACCCGGAGACCAACGCCTGGTTCCGGGAGCAGATCAAGACGCCCTCCGCCAACCCGGTGATGCGGGCGGCGGACTATGATGCTCTGCCGTACCCGTTGCTGGCCCCCGAGGACGTGGAGCCCTATGAGAACGCCCTGCCGGTGTTCGATCTGGCCGTGTCCGCCGGCGAGTTCAGCGATCCCCAGTCGGTGGCGGACTGTGACTGGATGCAGCGGCCGGAGTGGCTCAAGGCGGCGCCGGGCTACTTCGTCACCCGCGTGGTGGGCGAATCCATGAACCAGCGGATTCCCAACGGCGCCTGGTGCGTGTTCCGCGCCAACCCGGCCGGCACCCGTGAAGGCAAAATCGTGCTGGTCGCCCATCGTGACATCCAGGACGCCGACACCGGCGGGCGCTACACCGTGAAGCGCTACCACAGCGAGAAGTCAGCTGACGACGACGGCCAGTGGTACCACACCCGCATCGTGCTGAAACCGGAGAGCCGCCTGTTCGGCTACCGGGATATCGAGCTGACGGAAGACGCGGCGGCGGAGCTGCGCGTCGTTGGCGAGCTGGTGACCACGCTGGGGCAGTAGCGTGCTACCTGGTAAGCCGTACCGGATGCTGGTTCCGTGGTTCCCTGCGTCACACCATGCCGCCATTGGCGCGCAGCGTCTGTCCATTGATCCAGCCGCCGTCAGGGCCGGCCAGAAAGGACACGGTGTTGGCGATGTCCTCGGGCTCCGCAAGGCGTTCGAGCGGGCTCATCTTGGCCAGCTGCTCGACCAGCTCGTCGCTCTTGCCGTCGAGAAACAACGAGGTGGCGGTTGGGCCGGGCGCCACGGCGTTCACGGTGATGGACCGGCCCCGCAACTCCTTCGCGAGGATCGCCGTCATCGTCTCGACCGCGGACTTGGTCGCGGCGTAAACGGAATAGGTGGGCATCTTTGTCCCGACCACGGAGGTCGAGAAGTTGATGATACGCCCGCCGTCCTGCATCCGACGGGCAGCTTCGCGGAGCGTGTTGAACGTGCCCTTGAAGTTGATCGCGACGATCCGGTCAAAAAGGTCGTCCGCGCTTTCCGCCACGGGGGCGAGCTGCATGACGCCGGCCGAATTCACAAGCACGGCCACATCGCCGTAGGTTTCTTCGGCCCGGTCAAAGAGACGGGCCACTTCGTCCGGCCGTGATACATCCGCTTTGGCGGCGATGGCGCGTCCGCCGGCGGCCTCTATGTCCGCCACCACCCGGGCGGCGGCGTCCTCGCTGCCGGCGTAGTTCACTATGACGGAGAAGCCGTCGGCGGCCAGACGCCGGGCCACAGCGGCGCCGATTCCACGAGAGGCGCCGGTAACGAGTGCGGCATTTCCATTTGGCATGATCGGTATTCCTGCGTGTGTGGATTTCAATGGAACCTATTTGTACCCGCGCCCGCCGGCCAGGGTGTTGCCAGCCCCTGCGCAAAACTTGCCTGATCCTGCAGGATGGAAAGTACGGGTCGGAGCTCCACCCTCACGCGGGCGCCCTGCTATAGTGACGGCCTCACAACAAAAAGCCCGGCACAACGCCGGCGGCAGAGGAGAGAAAACGTGTTCAACCATATAATGATTGGCTCCAACGATATCGAGCGTTCCAAGCGCTTTTACGACGCGGTGCTGGGCGTTCTCGGCGCGGGCGAACCGGTGCGCAACGAGTCGGCATCCGGCCACATCCGGCTGTTCTATCGGCATGACGGCAACACCCTCGCGCTGACCCAGCCGATCAACAATGAGCCGGCCACCGGCGCCAACGGCGGCACCATCGGCTTCAAGTGCAGCTCACCGGAGCAGGTGAAGGAATTCCACGATGTGGCGGTGGCGCACGGCGGTCAGTCGGTCGAGGATCCCCCGGGCCCGCGCGAAAGCAGCATGGGTACCATGCACCTGAGCTATGTGCTGGATCCGGACGGCAACAAGCTCTGCGGGCTGTACCGCGTCAAGTAGCGCTTTCGCGCGACGCAAGGAGTGATTCGTATGGACGCGATCTTTTTCAACGGTTGGGCGATATTGGGCCGCACGCTGCTGATCGGCGTGCTGGCCTATGTGTCGCTGGTGTTCATGTTGCGCGTTTCGGGTAAACGGACGCTGGCGAAGATGAATGCCTTTGATCTGGTGGTCACGGTGGCGATCGGTTCGACGCTGGCAACCATCGTGCTGAGCAAGAGCGTGGCGCTGGCGGAAGGCTTGCTGGCGCTGGCGCTGTTAATCGGTATGCAGTTCGCGATCTCCTGGTCGAGCACGCGCATGCCGTGGCTGCGCCGGGTGGTCACGGGAGAGCCGCGCCTGCTGCTGCGCGACGGGGTCATGCTCGACGACGCGCTGCGCGACGCCCGCGTTACCCGGGAAGAAGTCCGCGCGGCGGTACGTTCCGCCGGCATCGGAGCGCTCGGCGAGGTCGCGGCGGTGGTGCTGGAAACCGACGGCTCCTTCAGCGTGATCGCCGGGCAACCCGGCGCCGCCCTGTCCAGCCTGGACGGTGTCAAATAGCGGCCAGGCCCGCTCCTGTCTTACATCCATCAGAGCATTTCACTGACACAACCTTCCGTTTTCGCTGACTGTCCCGACAAGGGTACAGAGCGACCATGCCGGCTCATTCCCTGGGAACGGAGCCGGCATGAGCGAGATCGTGATTTTCGAGCAAGACGCCCAGAAGGTTGAAGTACGGCTGGAGGGTGAGACCGTCTGGCTCACCCAGCGGCAAATGGCTGAGCTGTTCGGTAAGGACTTACGCACCGTCAGTGAGCACATCGGCAACGTGTTTGAGGAAGGTGAATTGGATCGAGAGGGAACTGTCCGGAATTTCCGGATAGTTCGTTCAGAGGGGCGTCGTCGGGTCGAACGGCCTATTGAGCATTACAATCTCGACGTCATCATTTCGGTAGGCTACCGCGTCAAATCCAGGCGCGGGGTGCGCTTCCGCCAATGGGCCACCACGGTCCTGCGCCACCACCTGACCCGCGGCTACAGCCTCAATGAGCACCGCCTGGCCCGGCAGGGCCTGTCCGAGTTGGAGCAGGCTGTCGAAGTGCTGGGGCAGACGCTAACGCGCCAGGAGCTGGTCTCCGACCTGGGGCAGGAGGTGGTGGGGCTGATCCTGGGTTACGCCCGCACCTGGCGCCTTTTGCTGGACTACGATGAGGGTGAGCTGGGCGTGCCGGCCGGTGCCCGCCCGGCGCGTGGTGTACTGGGACTGGACGAGGCCCGGAGGGCTTTGAATGCTTTGAAGGACGAATTGGGGGATCGCAAGGAAGCGGGGCCGCTTTTCGCCTTGGACCGGGGTGATGGTTTGGCATCGATCCTCGGCAATATCGAACAGAGCATGTTTGGCGAGCCGCTGTATAAAACTCGCGAAGAGCGGGCGGCACACCTGCTCTATTTTATGGTTAAAAGCCACCCGTTCACGGACGGTAACAAGCGCTCCGGCGCGTTTCTGTTTCTGCTGTATCTGCGCCAGGAGAGCATGCGTCTTACTTTGGATGAACGCGGCCTCACCGCGCTGACCTTGCTGATTGCCGAGAGCGCCCCGCGCGCAAAAAGCCTGATGGTGCGGTTGGTGATGAACCTGGTGGCGTAGGCGAACATGCAGCCCATGCCGGGGGCGCAGCTCAGAATCGGCCCGCCCGATACGGCGCCATTTCCACCTCGGTGGACTCCCCGTCCATCATCTGCCCAATCAACTTCCCCGTAATCGGCCCGAGGGTGAAGCCCTGGTGCCCGTGCCCGAAGGCCAGCCACAGACCCGGCAGGCCGGGGGCCGGGCCGATCACGGGCTTCATGTCCGGGGTGCAGGGGCGGGCGCCCATCCAGGGGTGCGGGTCGAGGCGGTCGCCGAGGGGGAAGAGGCGACGGGCGACGGCTTCGGCGGCGGCCAGTTGCTGGTAGTGGGGCTGGGCGTCGTGGCGGGCCAGCTCGGCGCCGGTCGTGAGGCGGATGCCGGCGCGCATGGGGGCGAGCAGGTAGCCGGTTTCGGAGTCCATCAGCCAGTGGCGCAGGCGGGCGTCGTCGCGGGCGCGGTAGTGCATGTGGTAGCCGCGTTTGACGAACAGGGGCACGTGCAGGTCCTGTTGGTCGAGCCAGTGCGCGGACCAGGGGCCGAGGGCCAGTACCACTTGTTCGGCGGAAAAGGTTTCCCCGCCGACCACGGCCTGCCAGACGCCGCCGTTGCGCGACAGCTTTTCCAGCGGGGCCTGGACGAAGTGTCCGCCCTGTTGCTGAAAGTGGTCGGCGTAGGCGGCCACCAGGGCGCCGGGATCGGTGGCGGTCCAGGGCTGGGTCCAGTGGATGGCGCCGGCGAGGCCCGGGGCCAGATCGGGTTCCAGCTTGGAAAGCGCCGTGCTGTCCAGGACCTCATGGGTGACGTCGTATTCGGCGGCGTCCTGTTCGGCCTGCCGGCATTCCGCGTCGAACGCCTCGGCGGTGCGGAACACTTCCAGGTAGCCGTCCTGGCGGATCAGGTCCTGCGCGCCGGACGCTTCGACCATGGTGGCGTGGGCGTCCCGCGCCCGGGTGATCAGCGCCGCGTATTCGGGGACGATGCGCGCGTAGCGTTGCGGTGCCGAGTTCCGCCAGTACTGAAACAGGGGCAGCGCGGCGCGCACCATGCCGTAGGGCTGGTAGCGGATATCCACCTGCCGGTTGGGCAGTACCCGGGTGAGGGTGGCCAGATCCCGCGGGAAGCGATACGGCCGCACGGCCTCGCGCTGGATGATGCCGGCGTTGCCGAACGAGGTCTCGCGCCCCGGCGCATTGCGGTCCACCAGCGTTACCCGGTGGCCGCGCTGCAGCAGGTGCCAGGCGGTGGAGACGCCGACCATGCCGGCGCCGAGAACCAGAATGTCGCGGGCCATGTTTGCTCCTGTCATGGACCACCAGGAGACCATAGAAAGCCGGCCGAACACTAGCGCCTTTACCCGCTTGCGCACTGGCCCGCGGCGGCGTTTCAATGCCGGTGATCGCCGCCCACGATGGCAAAGGAGTGTTTATATGGACACGGCGTTACAGAACCGACTGGAACGGGCGCTACGCGAACAAGCGCCCGGCCTGTTCCATTTCCCGGAAATCTATGGCCAGGGCTGGAGCGCGCTGTATATCGGCGACCGCGTCAAGCTGGGCAACGACTTTCTAAGGCTGGTCCGGCAAGGCCGTTTCGAGGGCATCGAGGACACCGGGGACAAGAAAGACGGCGGTCGCGTTTACCGCAAGGTGGGATGACCATGCCGGTTGACAGCAACCGGTGTTCTGGCAATCTTCGGATCATCCGACCAAGCGAACGGCTGTAATGGACGATGGCTAACAAAGACACCCGATCTCAATTCAGTGCACGATTGCTTCGCCCCAAAAAGCCGGCTGACGGCGAAGAGTGGGCCTTCGTGGTGCTCCCCAAGGAAGCCAGCGCGAAGCTGCCGCGACGCGGCCGAACCTCCGTGGACGGCACCCTCAACGGCAAAGGCTTCAAGGCCTTGTTGCTGGAGCCGGACGGCCAGAAAAGCCATTGGCTGAAAATCGATCCCAAGCTGCAGCGCGCCGCGAACGCCACCCCGGGCGACGTCGCCGAGCTTGAGATCACACCCGTGGCGCAGGAGCCGGAACCGGAGGTGCCCGCGGATCTGCGTGAGGCGTTACAGGCCTCTCCGGAAGCCCTCGCCACTTGGGAGGCCACCACTACCCTGGCCCGTGTGGACTGGATTCACTGGGTGGTCACCGCCAAGCAGGCGAAGACCCGCGCCAAGCGCATCAACGACGCCTGCGACAAGCTGGCCTGCGGCGAAAAGCGGGTGTGCTGTTTTGATCCGTCGGGCTTCTACAGCAAGGCCCTCAGCGCGCCGGAGGCTGACGAAGGCGCTTAACGCCAGGCTAACGGCGGCGCGCGTTTCCAGTGCGCGCGCCCCATGAGGTTATCGCCACCTCTTCCAGCTCGGCGCGGCCGGCGCCGTCGCGGGGTTCATAATCACGGTGGATGGTGGCTTCAATGCCTGAATCGGTGCCGCGAGCTATGACCGCAGCACCTTGACCAGCGCCGCCAGTTCCTCGCCGGCAAGCCCCGCGGTTTCCGCGCGTTGTAGCCAGCCGTCAACCAACGCCGGCAGTTCCGTGTTGAGTCCCAGTCGTTCCGAGGTCAGTAGGATACGCCGCACGGCGGGCACCGAGATCCGCAGCGGGCTTTCCGTGATGCGGAAGTCTCCCGATGCGATCACGTGGCCCTCGTGCTGAAAGAAGGCGCCGAAGCTTGGCGATATGGCGTTGACGAGTTCGCCATAGGTGGCGACGTTGATACCGGTCGCCTCGGCGATTCTGGCACCGTGTAAAAAGCCGGCAAAGGACCCGTAAACGTAGGAGAGGGTCGCCAGATCCATAAAGGCAGCGGCCTCGATCTTGTCACCGAGATAGACCAGGTGGCCGGCGGCAATCCGGAGCAGCGACTCCGCCTCGGTGAAATCCACCTGCGGACCCGCCACGAAGATGGGGGTATCTTCCTGGCCCATCTGGCTGGGCGCCGCCTGGATGGCACCATCCAGGTACCGACCGCCATGCTGGCGGACGTGCTTCTCGATACGCTTTGCGTCTTCCGGGCTGCCGGTCCCGAGGTTCACCACCAGCCGGCCCGGCAACGCACTCGCGACGCCTTCCGCCGTCAGGACCCGCTCCGCGGCATCATAGTCATAGACACAGATCAGCGTTATCGGGCTCGCCGCGATGGCTGAGGCGGGTGTCGGCGCCAGTATTGCCCCACGCTCCGCCAGTGCCGCCGCCTTCTCCGAGGTGCGATTCCACAAGCTTACTGTCTTCCCGGCTTCGAGCATCAGGTCCGCCAGTGCAGTGCCCATCGGGCCAAGGCCAATCACGGTTACGTCAGACATTGTTGTACCTCCATTCGGGTGAGCGCTACTTTATGAGCCTGACTTTATATTTCGCAAGTACCGACAATTTTGTAAGGTACTAACTGTTTGGTAAGTATTGAGGCCCGATAGTGGAGAAACGTGATGGCAAAAATGAACTATGACTGCGGCCTCGGCCCTGCCTTCGAAGTGGTTGGGGGTAAGTGGAAGGCCGCGATTCTTTGGGAGCTTGCGGCGGGACCGGTGCGCTTCGGTGAACTCAGGCGGCGAGTGAAGGGCATCACCGAGAAGATGCTGATTCAGCAGTTGCGAGAGCTCGAGCGCGATCAGGTGGTTACCCGTACCGTTTTTCAGGAGGTCCCGCCACGGGTCGAGTATGCTCTGACGGATTGGGGTGCCGACCTGAACGTCGCGCTTGGACCCCTGGCGGACTGGGGTGAAGCCTTTGCACGCGCCACCGGGCGCTACCCCTCCTGATCAGCGTTCTCATAAGAGGAAATGCAGTGAACGACGACGAGCTAAAAGCGCTGTTCGACCAAATGGCCCCCGGCTACGATAAAAAGTGGGAACGAACGGCACCCATCAATAAGGCCCTGTATTTTCTTCTCGAATCCGTGTTCGCCGGGCTGCCCTCCGACGCGCGCATTCTCTGCGTGGGCGCCGGGACCGGCAATGAGCTGATGCACCTGGCCGGCCGTTTTCCCGAGTGGCGCTTTACGGCGGTGGAGCCGTCGGGTGCCATGCTTGCGGTGTGTCGCCGCCGGGCTGAAGAGGCGGGCATCGCCGCCCGGTGCGAATTCCACGAAGGCTATCTCGATTCGCTGCCGGCGATGGAGCCGCACGATGCGGCCACCTGTTTTCTGGTTTCTCAGTTCATTATGGATAAAAACGCGCGCTCGGCCTTCTTCCAGAAAATGGCCAACCGGCTGAAGCCGGGCGCCGTTTTGGCTAGCTCGGATTTGTCCGCGCAAACGGATTCGGAGAATCACGAAGCGCTGCTTCGCGTCTGGCAGCAAGTGACGGCCCCGACGGAAGCCTCCGAAGAAGGGTTGCGGCAGATGAAAGCCACCTACGCTAAAGACGTCGCGGTGCTGCCGCCCGCGGAGATCGCCGCGATCATCAAGGCCGGGGGCTTTAACGCCCCGGAGCCGTTCTTCCAGGCCGGCTTGATTCGCGCCTGGTTTGCCAGGCGCCGCTAAACCGTGGATCACGTCTCAGGCAAAGACCTCTTTGCTCATTAGTACGTCCAGCCGGTGGACATGCGCCGGCCGTGCCAGGATCGCGTTCATTCGCGCCGCGTCCCGGAAAATCTCGCCGCCACCGCCTTCCACATGCGCTTGCCGGCCTGCCCGGTTCGGGAACACTTCAAAGATGCCGAAGGTCGTTTGCGAGTAACGCACGGCGTACCAAGGGCCCGTGGCCGGCTCGTCTTGCACGCAACCAAGAATATCTTCGAGCATGCGAATCACTTCATTTTCCTTGCCGGGTAGCGCCTCGATGTGGATGTAGAAGGCTTTGCGGCCTTCGCTGCCGTCATCGCCCGAGACTTCGACGCCCCGGTGCGGGAGGGTACGGGTCGGTTGTGATTGTGGGGTGGGGCCCGGATTGCGGGTGGTTTTCTCGGTCATGGTTCACCTCCAGTTGCAGAGGTTTATACGGTAGGGGGAAACAGGCCAGGCACGGTGCTCGAAGCTCGCCATTGTTTGCCTGATTATCCTGATCCGCTGTACGCGATGAAGGCGTTGGATAACAATGGGGCATGTCCGATACTCTGCGCCAAGCGGTAGACCGCTACACCCGAACCCACGCCGACGCGGCGGGGATCGCCCCGACACCGGTGCCGGGGCTGTTCCTGGTGCGCGGTGACGCCCCCGGTGGGCTGGAGCACACCATTGCCAGCCCGTTGGTGTGTCTGGTGCTGCAGGGGCGCAAGCAGGTCACCATCGGCAACCGGGAGGTCAGCTTTACCTCCGGGGATTCAATGATCGTCCCGGCCGCGATGCCCACCGTCAGCCGCATCAGTGAGGCCAGCATCGCCAGGCCCTATTTGGCGTTTGCGTTGGATTTGGACCCGTCGGTGATCGCGGAGCTGGATGTGGCGATCGGCGATGCCGAACAGCCTGCTCTGGAAACTCCCGCCGTTATCGATTACCACCTCCGTGATGCCGTGCTCCGGCTGGTGCGGCTGCTGGATCGCCCCGCTTCGTTGACGGTGCTGGGCACGTCGCTGGTGCGCGAGATTCACTATTGGCTGTTGCTTGGCGAGCAGGGTGACGCGATTCGACGGCTCGGCCCGCCGAACGGCCGTGTTCGGCGCATCGCGCGGGCCGTGGCGCTACTGCGCCGGGACTACGCTCAGCCGCTAACCATTGAGCGGCTGGCCAGGGAAGCCGGCATGAGCCGGTCTGCCTTCCACCAGCATTTCCGCGCGGTCACCACGGTGTCGCCGCTGCGGTTTCAGAAGCAGCTTCGTTTGATCGAAGCGCGCCGATTGATGCTGGCGGAGGGCAAGAGCGCCAGCCGCGCCGCGTTCGATGTCGGCTACGCCAGCGTGCCGCAGTTCACTCGCGAATACGCGCGGATGTTCGGCCTGCCGCCGGTAAAAGACCGTAAGCATGTTCACGACCAGACTGGCGTAACCAGTCGCATTGGCGCTTTGAAATAAATGTGCTTTTAATAGGCCCTGGGGAATGCCGCTGCGCATCCGTGAAGGCAGAGACATCAAGGAAGAAGCACATGAGCCAATGGAAGTATCTGGCGCTGGCCGCGCTATTATCGGGCTGCGCCTCACAACCGGCGAAGATCGAGTCGTTCCAGCGCGCCGAAGGCGTTTCTCTGGCGGATTGTGACGTTGAGTGCCACCGGCACTTCACCACGGAAGATCCGGATTTTCAGCGCTACGACGCCAATGGCTGGCTGGTGGCGGTGAAAATGACCGAGGAGGACCGCTGGCTGTGGGCCTTCACCCCGCCGTCGCATCCGGCGTACCCCGCCGTGATTCGTCGTTCCCTGTCCTGGTATCCGACCGAGTCCCGGATCGACACCACCGTGCTCTGTGGGTTTGAAGACGAGGCGCGGTGCCACGCGTTTCTCGACGAAGTGTCCGAGAATAATGACGCTATTCGCGAGATGGGGTACCCGGAGGAGCGAGCCTATTACATGTACGAGATCATTCAGACGCTGCGCGAGGTGGAATGGGGCGCCTAGCGCCCCGGCAGCTCTGCCCCGACCTCACTCAGGGCAGGGCCGGCGCCGCTAGGTGGCGGGCATGGTCGCGCAGGTCCACGGGCCAGTCTTCGCTACGTGCCATGAAGGTGGCGCGGTCGCCGGCGTACAGAGCGCGGGCGGCCTGCTCGTAGCCCGGCTTATCGCCCAGTATCGCCATCATGAAGCGGTCCGCGGCGGCCTGGGCCTGGCGAACGTCGGCGCTGCCGCCATCCTCTTTGCGGGCGGCGTCGATCAGCTTGCGCAGGGTGGCGGAGGCGCTGCCCGGTTGTGCCGCCAGCCACTCCCAGTGCCGGGGCAGCAGCGTAACTTCCTTGGCTTTCACTCCCAGTTTGGGGCGTCCCGCCCGCCGTGGTGTGTCGGGCTCCGCATCGGCGTCGGTCGGCCGTAGCCGGGCGGCGATGTCCGCCTCCGTGCCGCGTGGGTCGAAGTCCACGGTGCGGCCGCTGTGGTCGTCGAAGATCAGGATTTGTGCTTCGGGGTCGGTGATCAGAGTGCGATGCACCATCACCGCCACGTCGGCGGGGGTGCCGGTGGCGAGCCGGTGCTCGTCGCGGAAAGCGGTCCAGGTGAGGTTTTGCGTGATCGTCGTCATGGGGCGGATTATTACCCGGATAAAATACACGAGTCAATACTACCCGGGTAATATTGTGGGCGCCAGGCGCGTGAGTCCTTGTTGGCACCCGGCAGATGATAACGCTATCATGCGAATAGTTTTCATTTGCATGTTGCGGGTCGGTCCTGCAGGTCGAGGGGGTATGGCGGCGACGGGGCAAGGCGTAAACGGGGATCTGGACGGTTTGTACCGGGAGCATCATGGCTGGCTGTTGAGCTGGCTGCGTGCTCGTATGGGATGTCGGCACGGCGCGGCGGACCTCGCCCAGGATACCTTCCTGAGAATCCTGACCACACGCTCATCAAGACCGGGTCAGGCGCCGATTCGTGAACCCCGCTCTTATCTCAGTACCGTGGCCGGCCGACTGCTGGCCAACCACTACCGGCGCCTGTCTCTGGAACGTACTTATCTGGACGCCCTGGCGTTGCTCCCGGAACCGGAGGTGCCCGCGCCGGAGTTACGCCTTTCTTTGCTGGAATCCCTGCAGGAGATTGATGCCATGCTGGATGGCTTGCCGGCCCCGGTGCGCACAGCGTTCCTGCTGGCCCAGCTGGAAGGGTGGAGCTACGCACAGATCGGCGAGCAACTGGCGGTGAGCGTGCGCACCGTAAAGCGTTATATGGCGAGGGCCTTGCAGGAATGCATTCTGCTGATGGAATGAACCGCCCGGGCGGACTGGATCGTCAGGTGGCGCAGCGTGCCGCGCAGTGGTATTTGCGTTTGCAGGAAGACGATGTGGCTGACAGCGAACGGCAGGCCTGCCTGGCTTGGCGTGAGGCGCACCCGGCCCATGAGCACGCCTGGCAACGGGCCTGCCAGATCATGGATCGGATGGCACGAATTCCCTCTCAGTTGGGGATGAAGGCCCTTGATCGAGAGCAGCGGATGGACCGCCGGGCGGCTATCAAAACCCTCGCTGGACTGATGGTGCTGGCACCCGTCGGTTATCTGGCCAGCCACAGTGATGTCTGGCGGCAGTGGTCGGCGGATTACCGTACCGGCACCGGGGAGCGGCGGCGGGTGACGCTGAGCGACGGCTCGGTGCTCGACATCAATACCGATTCGTCCGTGGATGTGCGCTTTGACGGCCGTCAGCGATTGCTGGTGCTCCATCACGGCGAGATTCAGTTGATCAGCGGTAAGGATGCCGGGCGACCGGGCGCGTTTCGACCGTTGCGGGTCGGTACCCGCGATGGTCTTCTGGAAGCCCTGGGGACACGATTCCTGGTCCGCCAGCTTGGCGACGAAAGCACCCGCGTCGCTGTTTTCGAGGGCGCCGTGGCGGCCTCGCCGGTGGCGTCCCCCGGATCGAGGGCGGTGGTATCCGCCGGTGCCTCGACCTGTCTGGATATGACGGGGGTGCACGCCCTGAGAGACGTCCGGCCCCATGAAACCAGCTGGACCCGGGGCATGCTGGTGGTGGACGACCAGCCGCTGGGGAAAGTCATTGCGGAGTTGGGCCGCTATCGCAGGGGATGGCTGCGCTGCGACCCGGCGGTGCAGGCGTTGCGCCTCACCGCTACCTTCCAACTGGACGATACCGACGCGGCTCTGGTGGCACTGCCCGAAGCGTTGCCGGTGGCCGTGCACTACCGGACGCCGTTCTGGGTGACGGTGGCGCCGCGGTAATTTCTTTGCCGCCCCTTGTCCCCTTTTTCCGATCCCCGTGTCTCTCCTGTCAGAAGCAATGTTTCAGGCAAGGACACATTATGGGATTCGAAACGTACCGGGCATCCAGCGGCCGGGGGCTGCTTAAAGGTTTATTGGTGACGCTGTTAGCGATCCTGCCCCTGGCTGGGATCGCCGGTGCCGCTTATGCGCAGAGCGGTAACGGTGGCACCGCCGAGGCGGCCCGTTCTTTCTCGGTGCCGGCGGGGCCGCTGGGGGAGGCACTGAACACCTTCGCCGGTCAGGCGGGCATCAGTGTGCAGGCCAGCGGCGCACTGGTAAGGGGTAAGCAGAGCCGCGGCTTGCAGGGCGACTATACCGTAACCGATGGCCTGCGAGTCCTGCTTGCCGGCAGCGACCTGGCAACGGTAAAGACCGACAAAGGGGTCTATGTGCTCAGGCAGGCGCAAGGCAATGAGTTGGCCCCCGTGTCGGTGACCGCCGAGGTAACCACGCTGTCCGGCGCCACGCCGGCTTACCCCGGGGGCCAGGTCAGCACCGCCAACCGGGTCGGCCAGCTCGGCACCATGGACATCATGGAAGCGCCGTTTAACGTTACCGGCTACACCAGCGATCTGATTGAAGATCAACAGGCTCGCAGTGTGGCGGACGTGCTGGTGAACAACGACGCGTCCGTACGGCTGATGGGCGGGCGCGGCGACCTCAATGATGATTTCACCATTCGTGGTTTTCCGGTCAACAGCCAGGATGTGGCGCTAAACGGGGTCTACGGGCTGCTCCCCTACTGGCGCGTGCCGATTGAGTTCGCCGAGCGGGTGGAACTGCTGCGCGGGCCGTCCGCGGCGCTGAGCGGCATGCCACCCAGCGGGGGCGTGGGCGGCACCATCAACGTGGTCCCGAAGCGGGCGGCGGATGAGCCGTTGACGCGGGTCACGCTGGATTACACCTCCGATTCGCAGGTCGGGACCCATCTGGATCTGGGGCGGCGCTTCGGTGTCGACAACCGGTTCGGCGTGCGTTTCAACGGCGTTTACCGCGAAGGCGACACCGCGCTGGAGGACCAGAGCCGGGAATTTCCGCTGTTCTCCCTGGGGTTGGATTTCCGTGGTGAAAGGCTGAAGCTGGCGGCCGATATCCTGCACCAGAAAGAAAAACTGGACGGCGTGGTCCGGCCGGTTTTGCTGATGCCGGGGACGGCGATTCCGGAACCGCCGGACACGGACAAACGGTTTGGGATGAAAAACTCCTACTCCGATCAGGAGATGCTGTCCATCACCACGCAGGCGGAATACGCGGTGAATGACCGCCTGGATGTTTTCGCCACCCTGGGCGGTCGGCAGAGCGACTGGGATACCGAGGCGGCGAATATCAATATGGCGAACTCGGAAACCGGCGACATGTTTAACAGCTCCGCCAGACAGCGCGCCGATCGCCGGACCTACTCAGGCCAGGCCGGCCTGCGCGGCCGTTTTGAAACCGGCGCTATTCGTCATGAGGTCACGTTCAGCGTGAACCGCATGGATCATACCGAGGGGCTGGTCTATCTGTTTTTCCCCAATGTTCCCGGCAACCTCTACGCGCCGCCGATACACATCGACAACGATACCTCGTCGCTGGAAGGACACATTCCCACCACCACGGAGCAGATATTGTCGGGCATGGGCGTGACCGACCGATTGTTCATGCTTGACGATAAACTGCAGCTGACCCTGGGCGCCCGTCGCCAATGGATTGACGTCAGAAACTACGACCAGAGCAACGGTCAGCAGACCGCGCATTACGACGACCAGGCCTGGACCCCGGTGGCCGGCCTGGCCGTCATGCCCACCACCAGCCTGACGTTCTACGCCAATGCGGTTCAGGGTCTGAGCATGGGGGACAGCGCGCCGGTTACGGCCAATAACCCCAACGAAACGCTGTCGCCCTACAAAACCCAGCAGTACGAGCTGGGTATGAAGTACGACAGTGGCGATTTCGGACTGAGCTGGGCGGCCTTCCAGATCGAAAAACCCAACGCCTTCGTCGACGCCACCAATACCTTCCGCGAGGACGGCGAGCAGCGAAATCGTGGTCTGGAGCTCAATGTCTTTGGTGAGCCGCTCGACGGTGTCCGGGTTCTTACCGGGCTCAGCTATATCCGGGCGGAGCAGACGCAGACACAGAACGGCGTGAACGACGGCAACGACGCCAGAGGGGTTCCAGAGAGACAGGCCAACATTGGTGTGGGCTGGTCTTTGCCGATGCTGCCGGGGGCCAGCGTCGATGCACGCTGGGTGTATACGGGGAGCGCGTACTTCGATGCCGCCAACACCCTGAAAGTGCCGAGCTGGGACCGTTACGATCTGGGCGCTAAATACCGCTTCAAAGCCGGTGCCACGCCGGTGGTGATACGCGCCAATGTGGAGAACCTGCTCGATGACGGCTACTGGCAAACCGCCAGCTATTACGACGGCCTTACCATCGGCGCACCGAGAACCGTCACTCTGTCGGTGACCGCGGATTTCTAGGGGAAGCATGATGAGTCCGCGACAAGTACGCGCCTGGTTTCTGGTGCACAAATGGAGCAGCCTGATCTGTACGCTCTTTATGTTGCTGCTCTGCATTACCGGGCTGCCGCTGATCTTTCACCACGAGATCGAGCACGCCACCATGCCGGAGCCGCAACCAGTGGCGGCGGGCACACCGGCGCCCAGCCTGGAAAGCCTGGTGGATCGGGCCCAGTCCGCGCGCCCGGATGAGCAAGTGCTTTACGCCTTCTTCGACCAGGAAGAGCCGCTGCTGATGGTGGCCACTGCTGATTCGCCCATGGCGGCGCCGGACACCTTCTATTACCAGTATTTCAATCTGGAAAGCGGCGAGAAGTTGCCCATTTCCCAGCCAACGGAAGGCTTCATGTATGTGATGCTGAAACTGCATGTGGACCTGTTCGCGGGTTTGCCGGGCATGCTGTTTTTGGGGGTGATGGGGCTGTTGTTGCTGGTGGCCATTGTTACCGGTGTGGTGCTCTACGCGCCCTTTATGCGCAAACTCAATTTCGGCGTGGTGCGGGCGGACCGGGGGCGGCGCACGCGCTGGCTGGACCTGCATAATCTGCTCGGCATTGTCACCGTGGTGTGGCTGTTCGTGGTCGGGTTCACCGGCGCTGTTAATACCCTGGCGGTACCGGTGGAGCGCCGGTGGCAAGCCACGGAGTTGGTGGACATGGCCGCCAGTCACAAGGACCGGCCAGTACCACAGGAGTACGTGGACCTGGACACCGTACGCGATACGCTGCGGCACCATCGACCGGGCCTGAGTATTGTGTCCGTCGCCATGCCTGGTGGTCCATTCTCCAGTCCACACCACTTCGGCGTTTACCTGGTCGGTGATAGCCCGGTGACCAGCCGTTTGCTCACGCCGGCCCTGGTGGACGCGGGCAATGGCGAACTCTCCGCGCTGCGTGAGATGCCCACCTATGTGAAAGCCCTGTTCCTGTCCCAGCCGCTGCATTTTGGTGACTACGGCGGCCTGCCGCTGAAAATTATCTGGGCGGTGCTGGATATCATGACCATCGTGGTGCTGGTCACCGGGCTTTATTTGTGGGCTCGGAAAACACGTTTTGTCCGAAAGCGGCGCAAGGTTGAGGCGCTGGAAGGGGAGACCATGGCATGAAAGAAACAGCGGATAATGGCCGCAATAGCCTGTGGCGGGTTTTCGCCGTGCCCTGCTGGTTGGCGCTGGCCAGCGCTCTGGGTCTGGTGGCGGCTTTGCTGGGCGATGGGCTACTGGATGTTATCTCCTGGTTGATGCTTGGCCTGCCTGTATTCGTCACTCTTTGGGCATTGCGCTACCGGCGCGGAGGTGGGGCCAGGTCAACCTGACCCCATCTCGTTCCACTGTTACCCGTGCCGGGCGACAGCGCGGACTTTGCCGGTGGGCCCGCCGCCACAGTAGAAGTGCCCGTTGCCGTCGTGGGTCAGCCCGGACACTTCCAGGCCGGCGGGCATGTCGATGCGTTCCAGCACTTCGCCGGTGTCCGGATCGATATGGCGCAGGCCGCTTTCCTCGCCTTCCCAGGTGCCGTGCCAGAGTTCGTCGTTGACCC
This sequence comes from uncultured Alcanivorax sp., assembly GCA_964556345.1. Lineage (GTDB taxonomy): Bacteria > Pseudomonadota > Gammaproteobacteria > Pseudomonadales > Alcanivoracaceae > Alloalcanivorax. The sequence continues at coordinate 50,117 of CAZKWA010000003.1, read as the reverse complement.
AGGTAACGCCGGTGACGAAGCGGTCGGATTCCAGAGTGCGCAGTACGGCACCGGTTTCCGGATCCACCTGATGGATCTTTCGTTTCCGGTACTGGCCGATCCACAGCGAGCCTTCCGCCCAGGCCATGCCGGAGTCCTCGCCGTCGCCGGGGGCGGGCAGGCTGGCGAGGATGTCGCCGGTCTTCGGGTCGATCTTGTGAATTTGCTTTTCGGCGATCTGGTAGAGGTGCGTGCCGTCGAAGGCGGTGCCGGCGTCCGCCGCCACGTCCAGTGTTTGCTGTATCTCACCGCTGGCCGGGTCCAGCGCCTGGAGTTTGTCGCCGGTGGCCAGCCAGACGTAACGGCCGTCGTAGTCCACGCCGCCGACCACCGACGCGCCGGGGAAGGGGCCGTACTCTCGAATGATCCGTGCTTTTGATTGTTTCATGATGCTGTCCTCCTTGTAGGTAGGGACCATCCTAGCTGCCCGGCAGCGGGGCGGTGAGTAACAAGGTTGTCGTGAATCCGAGCACCGGTGAGGCCACCCAGCGCCGCGCGCGGCCCTGGCCCAGCGCCTGCACCTTGCCGCTTTCCGCCAGGGCGTCCAGCGCCCGCTGCACGGTGCGCTGGCTGGTGCCGAGCGCCAGCGCCAGGGCGGAGCTGGACCAGGCTTCGCCGTCGGAAAGAAAGGCGAGCACCGCCGCGTGCTTCTCTTCCACCGGCCGGGCCAGCACGGCCACGTCGTTGCCGGCGAGCGGTTCCAGTTTGAAGCCGTGGCGGGTGGCTTGGAGCCGCGCCAGCGGTTTCAACGCGTTGCGCAGCCGGCCGATTTCCACTCTCAGGCGGGCCCGGTGGGATTCCTCCACACGGCGGATACGAAAGGCGCGTTCGATCAGGGTGTCGCGGCGGGCGTCGTGGGGCCAGGCTTCGGCCAGTGTGCGCGCCAGGGTGAACAGGATCGGCCGGGTCGTCAGTTCAATAACGGTGTCAGCCTGACGCACGCTGTAGCGGCAGGCGTCCACCACCAGGGTGGGCGAAGCGAACAAGGCTTCCACTTCCTCCAGCCGCACCGGTTTTTCCTGGCCGCGGGCCACCAGCCGTGCCGCCGGCGCCCGCAGAACCTCGGCGGTTTTGCGCGCTTCTTGGATCAGCGCGGCGATGCCGGCGTGGCGGGCGGCTTGCTCGGCCCGGGCCAGGGCGGCACGCGCGGCCCGGGTGTTCAGCCGGCGTAGCGCGATACCGGCGACGGCCAGTTCGTGGGTGGCGTGCAGGGCCGGGGGCAGGGCGCCCGCGTCCAGCGTTTGCAGCCTGTCCTCGGCCGCGTCCAGCCGGCCGATCAGCAGCAGGCGATGAATCGCCAGGTAGCGGGCGTGCGCGGCGTTGACCGTGTCGCCGTGGCGCGCCAGCGTTTCACGGGCGGCGTCCAGCGCCTCGGGGGACCAGTGCAGATCGCGGGACGCGAGGGCCACTTCCGCCTCGGCGACAAGACAACGGGCACGGGCCACCGTTTCCCGGGGGCTGAACCCGCGCCCCGCTCTTTTCAGCAGCGCCTTGGCGCTGGTCAGGTCGCCGAGCTGCGCCATGGCGATGCCGCGCAATGCGAGCGCCGGCGCGTCGTCGCGCAGCGAGACATGGTTCAGCGCTCGCAACGGATCGCCGCCGGCCAGAGCTCGCGCCGCCGCTGAAATCAGCGAATCCATGGACATCCCGCCACGCCTGTTTCCTTATGCCGCCGTTGCCATTATCGAGCTTAGCACGGACCGGCCCGCACCGGTCGGTCCCGTGTTTGTCGAGCAAATCAGACCGAGAATTTTGCGGAAATTTTATGCCGCTGGGTGTTTCACGAATAGAGAATTTACGCCTGCCGGCTTAATACTCCTTGGCTATCGATCCTTCGACCTTTGACACCTGGGGATAGCCGCAATGTGTTCTGAAAAAAAGCGCTTCTTGGGTAGGGCCTGCCTTCTCTCTGGTGGCGCATGGCTTCTGGCGGTCGCTGGAGGCAGCCACGCACAGGCCTCCGGAGACGCAACCCTGACCTCTGATTACGTCTGGCGGGGGGCGTCTCAAACCAGAGAAGAACCCGCCGTGCAGGCCGGTTTCCAGTTCGCGCATGCCTCCGGTCTTTACGGATCGCTGTGGGGCTCGAACGTGGACTATGAACCGGACAACGGCGCGCGCAGCGAGTTCGATCTGGCTCTGGGCTGGGCTGGCCGTATCGCGCCCGACTGGAGTTTGGATCTGTCCGTTGTGCGCTACCTGTACCCCTCGGTGGCGGAATTGAACTGGAATGAGGGTAACGCCCAGATCACCTGGCGTGACCGGTACTGGTTTGCCGTCGGACACTCCGACAACGCCATGGCCAGCGACATCACCGGCACCTATACGCAGTTTGGTCTCCGTCACCCCCTTACCGAGACGCTGAGTCTTGAAGGCCACGTTGGCCATTACTTCCTGGATAGCCAATTCGCCGACAGTTACACCCACGGTGCGGCAAGTGTTATCTGGGGTTTTGAGCCGCCTTTCGCTGTTCGTCTGACTTTACATGGTACTGATTCAGCCGCCGAGCGGCTGTATTCCGATATGGCCGGCACCCGGGCCGAGATGGCCGTTCAGGCCTCTTTCTGAGGTGCCTTGCTTATCCACTAATGGAGTTTGCCACCATGACTGAATTCATACTCGTATTCGCCCTGGCGATCGGACTGGGGTGGCCGCTCAGCCGGTACCTGGCCGCGGTAATGCGCGGCGAGCCGATGCGTGGGGACCGGCTTTTTTCGTGGGTTGAGCGGCCGTTGTATCGGCTGCTGGGCACTGATCCCCAGTGCGGCATGAGCTGGCGGGGTTATGCTGGCGCGTTCTTACTCAGCAATGTGCTGTTAGGGGTCGTTGTCTGGGTGATTCTGATGACCCAGGCATGGCTACCGTTGAACCCCAACGACGCGCCGAACATGAGTTGGGATCTGGCGCTGCATACCATGGTGTCGTTCCTGACCAATACCAACCAGCAGCATTACTCCGGTCAGGCGCAGCTGTCTTACTTCGCTCACATGACGGGCATCGTGACTCTGCAGGTGGTCACGCCGATGATGGGGCTGGCGCTGGTGGTGGCCACCCTGCGGGGCCTGTTCGGAGGGCGCGGCACGGGCGCCACCGGAACCGATGGTGACGCGCGCCGCGATGCGGATGTTGGCAACTACTGGGCTGATGTTATCCGTCCGACGCTGCGGTTCATGCTGCCGTTATGTCTGGTCTGGTCGGTTTTGTTGACCAGCCAGGGGGTCCCTGCGTCCTTTGACGGTGGGCCGGTGGTGTCGCCGCTCGACTCGACCGTGGAAATGCAGGAGCAAAAGATCCCGTTGGGTCCCGTTTCACCGATGGTGGCCGTGAAGCAACTGGGCACCAATGGTGGCGGATGGTTCGGCCCCAACAGCTCGGCCCCGCTGGAAAACCCAACCCCGCTTTCCAATTTACTCGAGACACTGGCGCTTCTTCTGATCCCCGTCACTCTGGCACTGATGGTGGGGGCGTTCACCGGTCGTCGGCGCTTTGCCGCGCTGGTCTTTGGTGTCATGTTGACGCTGTCCCTGTCGTCCGCCGGGTTCGCGATCTGGTCCGAGGGACTCTCCGCGACGTCCAGCGATATCGCGCTCATGGAAGGTAAGGAGGTGCGCCTGGGCACCGAACCGTCCGCGCTTTGGGCATCCCTGACGACGCAAACCTCCAACGGTTCGGTGAACGCCATGCACGATTCGCTGGCGCCGCTAACCGGGCTGGTAACCATCAGCAACATGCTGATCAACGCGATCTGGGGTGGCGTGGGCTCCGGTCTCCAGCAGTTTCTTGTCTATCTCATGTTGGCCGTGTTTCTGGCGGGTCTGATGACCGGTCGCACGCCGGAATTGTTCGGGCGCAAGATCGAGGCGCGGGAGGTGAAGTTGCTGGCGGTGCTGGTGCTGCTTCAGCCATTGATGCTGCTCGGCATGACCGCTATCACGCTGGCGGTACCGGCGCTGACCGGCAACAGCAACCCGGCATTCCACGGTATCAGTCAGGTCTTCTACGAGTACACCTCGGCGTTTGCCAACAACGGTTCCGGTTTTGAGGGGCTGGGCGATGACACGCCCTGGTGGAATCTGACCTGTGTGCTGCTCTTGGCCCTCGGCCGTTACCCGGCGCTCATTCTTCCGTTGGTGATCGCCGCCATGCTGGCGAGCAAACGGCGCGCGCCGGAAAGCGGGGGCTCGCTCCAGGTAGAGACACCGACCTTCGGGCTTACGCTTATCGGCGTGATTATCATCCTGACCCTTTTGCAGTTCATGCCCATCCTGGTGCTCGGCCCGGTGGCCGACCACCTTGCCTTGATCGCGCGCTGAGGTAACCGTTATGAGCAACACGATTTCCACAAGTTATAAAGCGGCGCTGGCGGAGGCCGTTGTCAAGTTGGCACCCAGGCATATCGCCAAGAATCCGGTTATGGCGGTGGTCTGGCTGGGGACGCTGCTCACGGCTCTGGCGACGCTGGCCGGTTGGGCCACGCCGGGCTTTGGCGGGGCGGTGACCCTGTTGCTTTTGATCACCGTTCTGTTCAGTAATTTCGCGGAGGCCGTGGCCGAATCTCGCGGCCGTGGCCAGGCCGCCACCTTGCGCCGCGCGCGCCAGGACCTGGTGGCCAGGCGGCTTGAAGCGTCGGGCGGTGAAAGCCGTACCCCGGCGGCCGAGCTGCGCCCCGGTGACCGAGTGGTGGTGGAAGCCGGAGAGCTGATTCCCGCCGACGGGGAAATTATCGAGGGTCTGGCGAGTGTGAATGAAGCCGCCGTCACCGGCGAATCCGCGCCGGTGTTGCGTGAAGCCGGCACCGACCGTTCCGGTGTTATTGGTGGCACTAAGGTGTTGTCCGACCGCATCGTGGTTGAGGTGACGGCGGAAGCCGGCAACAGCTTTCTGGATCGCATGATCGCTCTGGTGGAGGGGTCGAACCGGCAGAAAACGCCCAATGAAATTGCCCTCGGCATTCTGTTAGCGGTGATGACTCTGACCTTTCTTATCGTGGTGGTTACGCTGCCCTTTATCGCCGGCTTCGTGGGCGTGGAGGTCAATCCGGTTCTGTTGATTGCGCTCTTGGTATGCCTGATACCGACCACCATTGGAGGGCTGCTTCCGGCCATTGGCATTGCCGGTATGAACCGTGCTCTGAAGGCCAATGTGCTGGCGAAATCCGGGAAAGCGGTGGAAGTTGCCGGCGACGTGGATGTCTTGCTGCTTGATAAAACCGGCACGATCACCCATGGCGACCGCCAGGCTACCGCTTTCCAGCCTCTAAACGGCGTTGATGTTAGCGAGCTTCGTCAGGCGGCGCTGCTTGCGTCGCTCGCGGACCCGACGCCGGAAGGTAAGTCGATCGTGAAGCTGGCGCGGGAACAGGGCGAGAAGGAGGTTGAGCCCGAGGACATGGTCCCTGTGCCGTTCTCCGCCCAGAGCCGTATGTCCGGTGTCGATCTGAACGGGCAAAGGATCATCAGAAAGGGCGCGTACAGCGCGATCGCGCAGCACGTTCAAACCCTGGGCGGACGTATCCCCGCCGAGCTGGAAGGTTATGTGGCTGACGTGGCCCGTACCGGGGCGACCCCTCTGGTGGTCAGCGATGGACACCGCGTTCTGGGTGTCATCGCGCTCTCCGATGTGATCAAGCCTGGAATCAAAGAGCGCTTTGCCCGACTGCGCGAGATGGGCGTGAAAACGGTCATGGTCACCGGAGATAACAAGCTCACGGCCGCCAGTATCGCCGCCGAAGCGGGTGTCGATGACTATGTCGCCGAGGCCCGTCCCGAGGACAAGCTGGCGCTGATCCGCAAGGAGCAGGCCGGTGGCCGGCTGGTGGCGATGGTCGGTGACGGCACCAATGACGCGCCGGCACTGGCGCAGGCGGATGTGGGCCTGGCCATGAACTCCGGGACGCAGGCGGCCAAGGAAGCGGGGAACATGGTGGATCTGGATTCCGACCCCGCGAAGTTATTAGCGGTGGTGGAAATCGGTAAGCAGCAGCTGATCACCCGTGGCGCCTTGACCACATTCTCCCTGGCCAACGACGTGTCCAAGTATTTCGCCATTCTGCCGGCCCTGTTCGCGGCCGCGATCCCGCAAATGGCGGCGCTCAACATCATGAATCTGACCAGCCCCACCAGTGCCGTGTTGTCGGCACTGGTCTTTAACGCGCTGATTATTCCGTTGCTGATACCGCTGGCTCTGCGGGGCGTGCGCTTTCGGCCCGCCAGCGCTACTGAGCTGCTGCGCAACAACATGCTCATCTATGGCGTCGGCGGTGTGGCGTTGCCGTTCGTGGCAATAAAACTGATCGACATCGTATTAACGACTACGTTTAGTCTCTGAGGAGTCAAACCATGACCATTTCAACCAGACGCGCCGAGCGCGCCAACGAACCGGGTCCATCGGTGATCTCCGACCAGGGTCTGCTGCGCGGTGCGGCAGGGCTGGCGCTGTTCTCCCTTCTCGGGCTGGGCCTGCTTTACCCCTTGGCGGGTGTCGGCTTGGGCCAACTCTTGTTTTCCCATCAGGCCAACGGCAGTTTGATCGAGGTGAACGGACGCGTGGTGGGCTCATCTTTGGTGGCCCAACCCTTCCTCGACGACCGTTACTTCATTTCACGGCCCTCCGCCGGAGATCACCAGCCAATGGCGGCGGGGGGCAGCAACCAGGCGCGCACCAACCCGGAGCTTCGCCAACGCATTGAGTTTGCCCGGCGGGAGGCGGCGCTGCGGGAGGGCGTATCGATCTCCCAGGTGCCCAGCGATCTGGTCACCCAGTCCGGCGGCGGGTTCGACCCGCATATCAGCACCGAGGCAGCGCGGATACAGGTGGCTCGGGTGGCGGATGCCAGGGGGCTGAGCCTGGCTGCCGTCGAGAAATTGGTTGACAAGAATACTCTGCCGGCGCAATTCGGCCTGCTTGGCCAGGAAAGGGTAAATGTGCTGACGCTCAATCTGGCGCTGGACGCGAATCAGCCGGATACTGGCGGGCGTTAAGTTTAACCATCGGCAGGACACCATAGGCAGGTTTCCATGGGCGCGGAGCACACCGAACAGGCCGACGCGTTGCTGGGCGAGATTCACCGGCAGGCGGCGGGTCGTCTCACCGTTTTCCTCGGGGCGGCCCCGGGGGTCGGTAAGACCTACGCGATGCTCACCCGGGCGCGCGAACTGGATCGACAGGGCGTTGATGTGGTCATCGGCGTTGTTGAAACCCACGGCAGAAGCGAAACCCAGGCGTTGCTCGAGGGGTTGCCCTTCGTGCCGAGAAAAAAGGTCGGTTATCAGGGGCATACCCTCGAGGAAATGGATCTGGATGGCCTGCTGGCCCGCAAGCCAGCGATCGCTCTGGTGGACGAGCTTGCCCACCGCAACGTGCCTGGGAGTCGGCACGAGCGTCGCTGGCAAGACGTGGAGGAACTGCTGGATGCGGGTATTGACGTCTATACCACGGTCAACATCCAGCATCTGGAAAGCCTTAACGATGTGGTGTACCAGATTACCGGAGTTCGCGTCAGCGAAACGATCCCCGACGCCTTGTTTGACCGCTTGCGTGACATCCGGCTGGTGGACTTGCCCGCCCGGGAGCTGATCGAGCGCCTTAACGACGGCAAAGTCTATTTGCCGGAACAGGCGGCCCAGGCGCTACAGGCTTTTTTCTCTCCGTCGAACCTGACGGCTCTGCGAGAGCTGGCGATGCAGACCGTCGCCGAGCACGTCGATCTCGATCTCCGCGAGACACGTGCCGCCCAGGGGCTGGTTGACGCGCCGATTCAACGCCATGTTCTGATCGCTATCGATGGCCTTGGGCAGTCGGAGTATCTGGTAAGAGCCGGCGCCCGCATCGCGGAGCGCCGTGGCGCGCCCTGGTCGGTTGTTACCGTGGATACCGGGCGTTCCGCGGATGCCGCGCAACCCATCGACGACCTGGCTCAAGCGTTCTCCCGGCATGGCTCGCGGGCCCACGCGGAGCAGCGGCGTCAGATTGAGTTGGACCGGGCCTTCGCGCTGGCGCGAAGTCTGGGTGGTGGCACCGAGGTGCTGCATAGCACGGATGTGGCCCAGGCGTTGCTGGACGCGGCGGCGGCACGCGGAACGCGCGCCATCGTTGTGGGTCGTACCCGTGAACGTCCGGTTTCCCGGATGCTCAACCGCACTATCACGCAGCGTTTGCTGAAGCACGGCGCTCGCTATGAGCTCACCATCGTAAGCACACCCGATGCACGAAGGCGCGCATGGCGGTCGCCCCGTTTGTCGGGTTGGGGGTTGGCTAAGCGAGAGTCGATATTGGTGACGGGCGCCACCGCCGGCGCCATCGGTGCCGCCATGCTCGCGGAGCGCTTCCTGTCGCTTCTCGACGTATCGATGGTGTTCCTTGTCGCCGTGCTGATGGTTGCGGCGCGCACGCGTATGGCAACCGCCGTGGCCACGGCGGTGCTGTGTTTTCTTGCCTATAATTTCTTTTTCATCGATCCACGGTACACGTTCTATATCGGTGCTTTCCGGGGTGTGGCCACGGTGCTGCTGTTTTTGGTGGCGGCGCTGATTGCAGGGCGCCTGGCCTCGACCCTGCGTCGGCAAGTGGTTGCATTGCGGGCGGCTAACGCCCACGCCACGTCGATGCAGAACCTGGGGCGCCGTCTCTCGATGGCGGCGGATCTGGGGCAGGTTATCGCCGCTGGCACCTCGGTCATGCAGCCCGCACTGAACGCCAGTGTCTGGGTGCGCATCGGTGGGCAATCCGGCTCCGCCTCGGCGGAGCCGGACTTACAGGAAAAAGATCTGGCCGCCGCTGACTGGACACAACAACATGGTCAGACCAGTGGCCGCTATACCGATACCCTGACCCAGTCCGCCTGGTGGTTCCTGCCGGTGCATTCCGACCAGGGCACGCTCGGCGTGGTGGGGTTGCGCTTTCCAGCCAATATGACTCGCCTCTCCTTCGAGCAACGGCGTCTTGCGGAAAGCATGGTGCATGATATCGGCCAGGCGGTGCTCAGGGTACGTCTGGTCTCCGAGCTTGAAGAGGCCAAAGTCGCCGGCGAAACGGAACGGCTGCGGTCAGCCTTGCTGTCCTCCGTCTCCCACGATCTGCGCTCGCCGTTATCGTCCATGATCGGAGCCGCCGACAGTCTGATGCGGTACGGGAAGGATATGAGCGAGCAAGACCGGGGGAGCCTTCTGGAGACGGTTCGAGTGGAAGGCGAGCGGCTTGATCGTTACATACAGAACTTATTGGACATGACTCGACTAGGGCAACAAGGGCTGACCCTGATGCGTGACTGGGTGGGTGTCGATGAGTTGGTCGGGTCCGCTACCAGGCGCTTGCAGCGCTATGAACCCGACGTCAAAATCGATATGAAAATAACGCCGGACCTGCCACTTATCTATGTGCATCCGGCGCTCGTGGAGCAAGCAATTTTTAACGTGATGGAAAACGCGGCCAAATTTTCGCCGCCGAATGAAGCCGTGCGTGTGGCAGCGGGGCTTACGTCCGAGGGCGCCCTCCGTATTGATATCTCCGACCAGGGGGCGGGTATACCGGAAGAGGAGCGCCGGCGGATTTTTGATATGTTTTATAGTGTTGAGCGCGGTGACCGCGGAAAGCACGGCACCGGTTTGGGGTTAACCATCGTGCAAGGTATTGTCGGCGCGCACATGGGAAAGGTGGAAGCCCTTCCAGGCATTGCGGGACGCGGGACGACGGTACGTATTACGCTTCCCGCGGCGGAACGGCCGGCCTCGGAGGAGAATGATATTGAGCCCAGCAACTGACGTGCAGCCTGCGGCGGCCGCCGCGCATGTGCTTGTGATTGATGATGAGCCACAAATTCGTAAGTTTGTGGATATCAGCCTCCGCTCTCAGGGTTATATCACTCATTTGGCCGAAACCGGCGACCAGGGCCTGGCTGTCCTGGCCAGCAAGGGCGCCGATATCGTGGTCTTGGATTTGGGGCTGCCTGATCGTGATGGTCGGGAAGTATTGCAGGAGCTACGGTTATGGTCTCGGGTCCCGGTTATTGTGCTTACTGTGCGATCCGATGAGGAAGAGAAAGTCGCTTTGCTGGATGCGGGCGCGAATGACTACGTGACCAAGCCGTTCGGTATTGAGGAACTGATGGCTCGAATCCGCGTTTGCCTGCGACATGCTTCTCTTAGCAGAGACGCCATCCCGGTTTACGATGATGGGCAGCTCCGTATTAACCTGACCCAACGTGAGGTCCTGTTGCGAGGGGCGCCCGTGGTGCTCACGCGTAAGGAATTCGCGCTGCTGTCTTTACTGGTGCGACAGCCGGGGCGGTTGATCACCCAGTCTCAGATTCTGCGTGAGATATGGGGACCTACCCATGAAAGAGATGCCCATTACCTGCGTATTCTGGTAGCGAAGCTCAGGCAGAAGCTGGGAGACGACGCCTCCGCGCCTCGGTATATTTTTACCGAAACGGGGGTGGGGCTGCGTTTTGTCGCGCATTGAAACCGATATCCGCCGGCCATTTTATAGTCGCAATCAATCTGGCCGTCTCGAGGCGATGCAAGGACTGCGAGGTAAATAATGAAAGTGAAACGCATTCCGCACCTAGGGCTCCGATGAAACGATGAAGGTGCAGGTCAGCTTCGGGTCCGAGGGCGGCTCGGGAACCCCGGTGCCCGATTTGAGGAGGCCGCTAGTCACCCACGACCAGTTGCTTTAAACACATCGCCGGTGTGACGCCCGCCCAACGTTTGAATGAACGGCGGAAATTGGTGTTGTCGTTGAAGTTCAAACCCTTGGCGACTTGTTCCGTGCTGTAGCCCTCGAACTGAAACCAGTGAATGGCCTGGTGCAGGCGCACTTCGTCCAGCAATTGCTGGAAGTGACAGCCTTCGTCTTTCAGGCGTCGTTTGAGGGTGGCCGGGCTGCATTGCAGTTGGTCGGCGACGCGCGGCAGGGAAGGGGCGTCGGCCAGATTGTTCTGCAGGTAGCGGTAGAGACACAGGCGCAGGCTGTCGCCACTGCCGCCTTCCAGTTGCTGCTGACAGTGTCGCAGCGCGGCCTGTCGGGCGGTGCCGGAGGCCTGCGGCCAGGGTCTGTCGAGGTGGTGGCGCGGCAGTATCATCGCGTCGATATGGGCATCGAAGTGCAGCGGGCCGCCAAGATACACCTCGTAATGCTCCGGGTGTCCGGGTTGCGGATAACTAAACTGAAAGGCCCAGGGCAGGCGGGTGTCGCTCAGCCAGCGGGTCACCGAGGCCAGGGCGGTCATGGCGGCTTCCACCACGAAGCGATGTTCGGATCGATAACCGGTGCTTGGCAGCCAGTGCAGGCAGACGTGCTTGTCGGTGACGGTGAGACGCGCGCCCAGCAAGGGAAAGATCAGACGGCTGTAATCGCGGAACACCCGCAGCGCTTCACCCAGGTTGCCGGCGTTGGCGAGCAGGGCACTGACGCTGCCGTAGTGGCCCGGGAACAGCCGCTGCCCATAGCGAAAGCTCAGCTCCGGGTCCGGTTGCAGGCGCCGTGCATTGTGGATCAACTGCAACCAGGTGCGCGGGCTGAAGTGGGCCTCGCCGCTGAGGATATGGTCGTGAAACAGGCCGGTATGTCGCAGCAGCCGGTTCAGATCGATGCCCTGGTCATGGACCAGATCAATCAATTCCGCGGGCTGGTGGTGGGCGGGGATAAAGTGTTGATCCGCCAGAAAGCCCCTCATCAGGCTACCCTTGATTGATCCGGGCGGGTGGTCAGCAGGTGTTGGTTGGCGCGGTCGATCAGCGTTTGCGCATCGTCGTCCTGAGCGACCGCCAGCCCGGTATGCACCACCGGCGCATGGGTTTCGCCACGCCGTGTCTTGAAGGCAAAGCTGTTGGCGGCCTGGTGCAATTCCCGGCACAGCTTTTCGGCCGCACTGCGATCGGTGGCGGGCAGCACCACGGCAAACCGGTCGCCGGCATAACGGCAAAGCAGATCCTGCTGGCGCAGGTTCAGTACCAGTACTTCCCCCAGTTCGCGAAGCAGCCGGTCGCTGTCCGCGCCGCCGAGCAGACGGCGGCTGTGATCGAAGCAATGCAGATCCAGCATGATCAGCGAGACCGGGCGACCTGGACGCTGCAGTTCCCGGCTGAGCTGTTCGCGCAGATAGCCGGCGCCGCTGAGCGGGGTGAGGGCGTCAAAGCTGCGGTGTTCTCGAAAAATGCGTTCGCGCTTGAGCAACTGCCGGTTGATTGCCTGCTGCTCCCGGTGCCAGTGATAGATGCCCAGGGTCAGCAGTATCATGCCCACTGGCATGGTGCCGGATTCCAGCCAGTGATCCCAGTTGACGCTGGCGGGGAGTTGGATGAATTCATCCAACACGTCCTGCCAGTAGGAAAAGAAGATAAACGCCAGCCCGCCACTCAGCAGCCGGGTCACCCAACCGGTTGGCCGGCTGTTGAAGATAAAGAAGGTCCACATCAGAGACAGAAGAGCCGCACCGCCTTCGCCGCCGATATCCAGCCAGGCGATCTCCGCTGCCGGCTTTAGCGAACCGACGGTCAGGTTCAGGATCAGTATGCCCAGGCTGACGGCCACGATAATGGCGATCGAGCAGCGGTGCAGCGCTGTCATGTTTCCCACGGAAGCCTCCTTAGTTTGTTCGAAGGTATATATCACCGGGATGTCAGCGCGATGACAGTCTCGCTGCCCGGGCGAGCGCAGGGAAACGCGCGTGAGGGTCAAATCGGCTCATGCGCCTTGTGTTCCCGGCACTGGAAATAACGCGCGGGCAGACCCTGGCCACGGTTTCGCGGCTTTTCAGCGGGTCGGGAGAGGGTGCGATGGGATCACCCGTTACGTGGATGATCCATAAGTCTTTGATTTTAAAGCGTACCCCGAATCTGGTGTCGCAGAACTGACACATTCGCCCCCTACGGTGCCCGGCACACGACATCACCGTTAGGGGGAATCACCGTGGCGACACCGACTTTCCGTTATCGCACGTTGGCGTTGGCTATCGGCCTGCTGTGCGGCACGGTCCAGGCCGACCAGAGCGACCAGACCGAAGAAGAGGCGACCGTCCAGGGCGGCACCGAACACGTCACCGTGATGGGCCAGGCCGCCAGTCTCGATAAGGCGCTCAAGGCGCAGCGCCGCTCCGACAGCATTTCCAATGTGGTGTCCGCCGATGGCGTCGCGCAATTGCCGGACGCCAACGCCGCCGAGGCACTGCAGCGCATGCCGGGGATCACGGTGGAACGGGATCAGGGCGAGGGCCGTTATGTCACGGTGCGGGGCCTGGGGGCCGGCCTGAACGCGGTGTCCGTCAACGGCTCCCTGTTGCCGTCGCCGGAAGGCGACACCCGCGCGGTGGCCATGGACGTGCTGCCGTCCGAGCTGGTGCAGTCCATGTCGGTGGTCAAGACCCTGACCCCGGACATGGACGCCAACTCCCTGGGCGGCACGATTGAGGTGCGCAGCCTCTCCGCGTTCGATCATGAAGGCGCGTTCAACACCTTTTCCGTCAGTGGCAGCCATGACGACAATACTGGTGAGATCAGCCCGAAACTGTCCGGCGCCCTGACGCGCAAGTTCAGCATCGGCGACGGTACCGACAACTTTGGTGTCGCCCTGGCGGCGAGCTGGGAGGAGCGGGATTTCGGTTCCGACAACGTGGAAACCGATGGCGGCTGGGACGACCTCAGTGCCGGATCCCTGGAAGAAGTGCTGATGCGCAAGGCGGAACTGACCCGCAAGCGCCAGGCGGTGGGCCTGAACTTCGACTTCAAACCGGATGATATGACGTCCTTCTACCTGCGCACGCTGTATTCCAGCTTCGAGGACACGGAGAACGGCAATAATTCGCTGGTCGCTTTCGATCCGGCTGTCGGCGTGGGTGAGAGTGGCACCGGTGAAGCGGAACTGGAATTCAAGAACCGCACCGAAACCCAGGAGATTCACTCCGTGGTGCTCGGCGGCGAGAAGTTGCTGGAGACCTGGACGCTCAACGGTCAGGTCGGCTACAGCCATGCGTTTCAGGACACCCCGAATGAGGTGGAAGCCCTGTTTGTCGGTGGTCCCTTCAACGGCTCGTTCGACGATACCCGCAAGCCGATCCCGTCCATGGAAGACGCTTATTATGAGGCCGGCTCCTACCAACTGGACGAGCTCAAGCGCGAGGATCAGTTGACCACGGATACCGAAGTCAATATCAAGCTCGACTTTGCCCGTGATTACTTCCTGTCCGGTCATCCGTCACAACTCAAGTTCGGCACCAAGCTCAGCCGCCGCGAGAAGGATAACGACGTCGAGGTGTCGGAATTCGATACCGACGATCTCGCCAGTACCGATCTGGACGATTACTACGACGATGTGGATTACGGCCTGGCACGGTTCGGCCCGGGCGTCAGCGATAGCGCCATACGTGCAGCGCTGGCCGGTCTGGCCGGTGCGCGCAACGAGGTGGATTCGCGCCTGGAAGACTATGAAATGCAGGAGGACATGAACGCGCTCTACCTGATGAGCAGTGTCGATATCGGTAACTGGCACCTGTTGGCGGGCGTGCGTTATGAAAGCACCTCCTTCGAGGCGGACGGCGTGCGTTACGACGACGCCAGCGGCGAGTGGAGCGCCAACCGCAGCGACAAGAAAGACGACTACGTGCTGCCGGGGCTGCACGCCAACTACCGGCTGGACAGCGATACCCTGGTGCGTGCCGCGTTCACGCAGAGCGTGGTGCGGCCTTCCTTCGAGCAACTGGCGCCCTATGTGTATCTGGAAGACGATGCCGGCGACCTGAAAGCCGAGTTCGGCAACCCGGAACTGGACCCCCTGGAATCCAGCAACTTCGATTTCGGCATCGAGCGCTACATGGGGCGCCTCGGCCTGATGTCCGCCTATCTGTTCTATAAGGACATCAAGAACTACACCTATGCCACCGATCTCTCCGGCACCGGTGACTGGGCCGCGTACGACGAAGCGCTGACTTTCGCCAACGGCGATGACGCCAGCATCTACGGCCTGGAGCTGGCGTTCTCGCGCAAATTCGGCAACTTCCTCACCGGCGCCAACCTGACGCTGAGCGAATCCGAAGCCACCATCGATGGCTATGACGGTGGCGACTACCTGAGTCGCGATATCGACCTGCCGTTGCATTCCGACACGGTCGCCAACCTCACCGTCGGCTGGGAGAACGAACGGGTCAGCCTGCGTCTGGCGGGTAACTACAAATCCGGTTACCTGGAAGAGATCAACGCCCTGGATGCACCCGAAGAAGATCGCTATGCCGATGACGCCCTGTACCTGGACTTCAGCGCCAAGTACTACATGACCGACCAACTGCAGGTGAACTTCGACGCCCTCAATCTCACCGACGAGGTCTATTACGCCTATATCGGCAAGAAGCGGTTCAACGCGCAATACGAAGAATACGGGCCGACCTTCAAGCTGGGTCTGACCTGGACCGGATTCTGATATTAACCTGGTTTTTGAGAGAGTTTTTATGTTGACGCCCAAGCCACTCTTTTCCCGTGCGGCCATGCTGATGCTGGCCGTGCTGCCCTTCGCGGGCTGTGGCACTCACCCAGAGCAACCCGCCCGGAAAACCAATCAGGCGGACAAGGCGATGGTGATCGAACCCATAGCGCTGGACGCGAACATCAAGCCGGAAGCGGCGCAATGGCTGCGGTCTCCGGCTTTCCTGCCCGGTGCCGAGCTGCTGGTCACCGATGAAATGAAAGGGCTGTTCCTGCTGAACGATAAAGGCACAACGCTGGCCCACCTGCCCGGTGGATTCGGTGCGCTGGATCATCGCAGCGATGAGCAAGGGTTGCTGGTCGCGCTGGTGGATGAAGATCGGCAACAGGCCCTGTTGGCTCGCCTGAACGGCGAACAACTGGATTGGGAAAAGCACTACCTGCCGCGGCCCGATTTCAAAATCGACGGTCTCTGTCTGCACCGCGACGCCCACGGCAACGACTTTCTGTTTGTGGTCGGCGAGGAAGGCCTGGGCGAGCAATGGCTGGTGGCCGAAAAGGGACGCTTGCTTAAGTCGCCCGGCAAGGTGCGCAACCTGAGCTTGCCGCCGCAAAGTGAATATTGTCAGGTCGATGACCAGTTCGAGCGCCTGTACGTGAACGAAGAGAATGTCGGGCTGTGGGCCTACCTGGCGCACCCGGAAGCGGACCTCAGCCGCGAGCCGGTGAGCCTCAAGGCGCCGTTCGGCGATATCACCGGTGCCGCGGCCGCCATGGCCGTGCTGCCGGGCAGTGCCTTGCTGGCACTGGACCCGAAACAGGCCCGTCTGCACCGGTACCCATACCATATCGCCGACGGCGAGCTGGGCTGGCAGGCGCAACCCGCCCTGTCACTGGCGTCACTGGATGAACCGGAGCGGCTCGATGTACGCCGCCAGGGTGACAAGCTGGCCTTGTTGATCCGTGACGAAGCGGGCTTGTCCCGGGCGACGCTGGACTGGCAGCCGGACAGCCTGGATGCCCCCGAAGTGTTGCCCCGGTTGCGCGCCTCGGTGGAAACCGATCCGGTGCCCAGCCTGGGCGACGCCGCCGACGACCCGGCCATCTGGGTGCACCCCCAACAGCCCGACAAAAGCCGCGTGCTCGGCACCGATAAGCAAGGCGGCCTGGGCAGTTACGACCTGTCCGGCAAACAGGTGCAGTACCTGCCGGTGGGGCGCATGAACAATGTGGATGTGCGTGCCGGTTTCGCGCTGGGGAATCGCACCGTGGATCTGGCCATGGCCAGCAACCGGGACCGCGACAGCCTGCAGTTCTTCGCCATCGACCGCGACAGTGGCGAGCTCACTGACCTGGGCGATATTGCCACGCCGATGCAGGAAATCTATGGCCTGTGCATGGCGAAGCGGGGTGATGCCTTTTACGCCATTCCCAACGACAAGGACGGCACTTTCATCCAGTACCGCCTGAGCGCGCCGCACGGCGAGATGCAAGCCGAGGAAGTGCGTCGCTTCAAAGTGGCCAGCCAGCCGGAAGGGTGCGTGGCCGACGACGCCGCCGGACGCCTGTTCGTGGGCGAGGAGAACGCGGCGGTCTGGGCCTTGCCGTTGAGTCCCACGGAAGACGCGACGCTGACGAAGGTGATCGCGGTTGACGGCCAACAGGTTCATGCGGATATCGAAGGCCTGGCGGTCTGGCGTCGCGGCGAGCGGGCCTATCTGGTGATCTCCAGCCAGGGCAATAACTCTTACGTGGTCACCGACGCCACGCCGCCTTATGCGGTGCGTGGGGCGTTCCGCATTGGCCTTAATGCACGGTTGGGCATTGACGGTGCCTCGGAAACCGATGGTCTGGAAGTCAGCGCCGCCCACCTCGGCGGCGCCTACGCGGACGGTCTGTTGGTGGTGCAGGACGGCCGCAAGCGCATGCCGGAAGGCAACCAGAACTACAAGCTGGTGCCCTTTGCGGACGTGATGGAAGCCCTCGGGCTGTAGGCCGACATTTTTCTGACACAACCGTTTGATACAGGTATTTGCTATGCATTCAACCATGGATGACATGACCCTCTGGGGGCTGGTCAGCGAGGCCAGCCTGGTCGTCAAGGCGGTCATGCTGCTGCTGGTGATGGCGTCGGTGGCCAGTTGGTGTGTGATCGTGCTGCGCCATCTGGCGTTACGCCGCGGTGAAAAACACCTCAAACAGTTCCTGCAAACCTTCCGTAGTGAACCGGATCTGAAAGCGATGACGGCAATGTCATCACCCCAGCACCGTCAGGCGGCGGTGCAGACCCTGTTCAATGCCGGTTACGCCGAGTACGAGCTGCTTCATAACGACTGGGACAGCAGCCCGGCCTCGGTGCAGGAGGGCGTCGAGCGGGTCATGCAGGTGGTGATCGCGGAACAAGAGGCCGAGCTTGAAACCGGCCTGTCGTTCCTCGCCACGGTGGGCTCGGTGAGCCCTTACGTCGGTTTGTTCGGCACCGTCTGGGGCATTATGAATTCCTTTATCGGCCTGTCTCAGGTGCAGCAGGCCTCCCTGTCCACCGTAGCGCCGGGCATCGCCGAGGCCCTGATCGCCACCGCCATTGGTCTGTTCGCGGCGATACCGGCCGTGATCGCCTACAACCGCCTGGCCGCCCGTGGACAGAGACTGATCGCCGCCAGCTACGCCTTTGGTACCGAACTGCAGCAGCGCCTGCATCGCCTTCTGTACGCCAGAAAAGGGGACCGCCAGTCGGGCGAGGGGGCGCGGCTGAGGAGCGCACCATGAAGCCGCCCGCCAACAAGCACAAACAGAATGCCGACATGAACGTGGTGCCTTACATCGATGTGATGTTGGTACTGCTGGTGATCTTCATGGTCACCGCGCCCATGCTCACCCAGGGTGTGAAGATCGAGTTGCCGAAAGTGGAAGCGCAGGCCCTGCCCACCGAGAACGAGCAGAAGATTCTGACGCTGTCGGTGAAGAACGACGGCAGCTTCTACTGGAATCTGGGTGATGAGCTGGATATTCGTGGTGAAACTGGTAACGCCGAGGATGTGGACGCCATGGTCGAGGATGTGTCGGCGATCGTCGCCGGCGAGGCCAACGTGCAGGTCTTTATTCGTGCCGATGAAGACGCGGTGTACAGCATGGTGGTGGCGGGCATCGCCTCTCTGCAACAGGCCGGGGTGACCCAGCTCGGGTTGATCACCGAGGCCCCGCAATGACGGGTGTGATCGGTACCTACCACCTGCCGGAAGACCGCTTGCGGCAACGCCGTCAGCGGTGGCTGGCGGCGGCGATCAGTGTGGTGCTGCATGGTCTGCTGGCGACGTTTCTGTTTGGCGACTGGCTGCCTTCCACGCCGCCACCCCCGGCGATTCAGACCCTGGAGGCGCGTCTGGTGACGTTGCCGCCGCCCCCCCCGGAGGTCGCTCCCGCGCCCGCCCCGGAACCCGCCCCGGAACCAAAGTCCGCACCCAAGGAGGCGGACGTGGCGTGGGAGAGGGCTGAGCCCGAACCCGAGCCCGAGCCTGAACCTGAACCAGAGCCTGAACCAGAGCCCGATCCGGAACCGGAGCCCCAGTTGGACTCCGAGCCCGAGGCGCGACAGTCGCAGACAGAGGAAACAGTGGCCGGGGAACCCGACGCCGGACCCTCGGCCCCGGCTTTCGTCCCCGAGCAGGTGGCGGCCAGCGACATCGAGAGCAGCTACCGGCCACTGAGCAAAGCGCCCCCGGACTACCCGCGCCGCGCCCTGATGCGGGATATGGAAGCGGACTGCACCGTCACCTACACGGTCAACAAGCAAGGGCGAGTGGAAGCCTTGAAGGTAGAGGAAGGGGAATGCCACCCGCTGTTCGAGCAGCCTTCGCTGGCGGCGGCCCGCAAGTTTCGTTACAGCCCGCACAAGATCGAGGGCAAGGCGGTCACCGTCACCGGCGTACGCAACACCTTCCATTACCGCTTGGGCCAGTGAACGCGAAACCATAAGGAAGATCGTGAAAAAAATCCGTCAGCAACATGACCAATTCCACCATGCCCTGGAAGCCCAGGGCGATGTGTCGGTGAACCCGTCCACCAACCCTTCGTTGGACGACGTGATGCGCCTGCGCCGTCGCGGGTTCTTGAAAGGCTCACTGGCGCTGGCGGTGTCCGGCTTTATGGGCGGCTCGCTGTCGGCCTGCGCTTCCGGTGGCCGCACGGCCACGCCGGGCTTCAAGGCCGTGCCGATACAAACCGGGGAAGACTTCGACACCGTGGTGGTGCCGCCGGGGTACACCGCCAGGCCGTTCTTCTCCTGGGGCGACGCGGTGCTGGCGGACGCGCCCGCCTGGCGGGCGGACGCCGGCAACGACTGGCGGGATCAGCTCAAGCAGGGCGGGCAGAACAACGATGGCATGCACTTCTTTCCATTCCCGGACAACCCGAATGGCCACGGTCTGCTGGTGGTCAACCACGAGTATGTGAACCCCACCCTGCACCGGGACGGCTTCGACTTTATCGATGGTAAACGGCCGCTGGAGCAGGTGCGCAAGGAGCAGGCCGCCCACGGCGTCAGCGTGATCGAGATAGCAAAAGACGAAGCCGGGCAGTGGCGGCGCGTTCTGCCATCGCGCTGGAACCGCCGCGTCAGCAACCTCACCGAGATGGCAATCCGTGGCCCCGTGGCCGGGCACGATCTGATGAAAACGGTGGCCGACCCGGCGGGGAAAACGGTGGTCGGGACCTTGAACAACTGCTCCATGGGGTACACGCCCTGGGGCACGTATCTCGCCTGCGAAGAAAACTGGCATGACTATTTCGTCAACCGGGACAGCCGCGATCAGAGGGTATCCCACCGCCGTTACGGTATTCTTGATGGCGAGCGGGCGGATAAGTACGCCTGGAATACGGTGGAGCCGCGTTTCGACGCCACCGCCGACAAGACGCAGCCCTTCGGCGGCTATGTTCAGGAACCGCACCGCTTCGGGTGGGTGGTGGAAATTGATCCCTTTGACCCGGAGTCC
The DNA here is from genome assembly GCA_964556345.1 of uncultured Alcanivorax sp. GTDB lineage: Bacteria > Pseudomonadota > Gammaproteobacteria > Pseudomonadales > Alcanivoracaceae > Alloalcanivorax. The sequence goes on along the minus strand of CAZKWA010000003.1, from coordinate 29,677 downwards.
ACTCCCATCAAGCGCACCGCCTTTGGCCGCTTCTGCCGGGAAGGCTGCACCGCCTCCCTGGGCGACGACGGCAGGATGGCGTTTTACTCCGGTGACGATTCCCGTGGCGAGTACCTGTACAAGTTCGTGCCGGAGGGCCGCTACATCGAAGGCGACCGCGAGCACAACCGTCACCTGCTCGACAGCGGCACCCTGTACGTCGCCCGGTTCGACGGCGACGGCCGTGGCGTCTGGCTGCCTCTGGTGCACGGAGAGAACGGCCTGACTCGGGCCTACGGCTTCGCCGACCAGGCTGAGGTGCTGATCAACGCCCGCGCCGCCGCCGACCGGCTGGGCGCCACGCCTATGGACCGCCCGGAGTGGGTGGCCGTCGACCCCAACAATCGTGAGGTGTACGCCACTCTCACCAACAATCACAAGCGCGGCCACGTGCACCCGATCAATGCCGCCAACCCCCGCCATGACAACCACCATGGCCAGATCATCCGCTGGCGCGAACAGGGCGCGGATCCGACCGCCACCCGGTTCACCTGGGACCTGTTTCTGCTCGCCGGGGAAGCGCAAGGCAACCACCCCGATCACCTGACCGGCACCATCGATGGCGATATTTTCTCGTCACCGGACGGGCTGGCCTTCGACGCGGCGGGGCGGCTGTGGATCGAAACCGACTACGACGACCGGGACCCGTTGATGAAAAACATGGGTTGCAACCAGCTACTCTGCGCCGATCCGCAAAGCCGGCAAGTCCGTCGCTTTCTGGTGGGGCCACGGGGCTGCGAAATCACCGGCATTACCTTTACGCCGGACCAGCGCACCCTGTGGGTGAATATCCAGCACCCGAAAATCAGCTACCCGGCCAGTGATGGTAGGACCCGCCCCCGTTCCACCACGGTGATGATCAGCAAAGAGGACGGCGGAGTGATCGGAACCTGACCCCGTTGCCGACTCCGGCGATCCGTACCCGCCCGCTTTTCTTCCTGTGTAGAGCCCCTGTACAGTGCGAAAAAAAGCAGGGACAGCGGAGTAAACAATGAAAGTGAAACGCATCATGGCCAACACGGCCACTTCGGAACTGGACAAAGCCGAGCGCTTCTACGGCGACATACTGGGGCTGGACCTGCTGATGGACCACGGCTGGTTCAGAACCTACGGCTGCGATGAAACGATGAGGGTCCAGGTGAGTTTTGGCTCCGAAGGCGGTTCGGGCACGCCGGTGCCCGACCTGTCCATCGAGGTTGATGACCTGGACGCCGCCCTGACGCGGTTTGAAGAGGCGCGCGTGCCGATCGAGTACGGGCCGGTCAGCGAGCCCTGGGGGGTGCGCCGGTTTTTCGTCCGCGATCCGTTCGGCAAGCTGCTCAATATCCTGCGGCACGAGTGAGTCGGTCAGGCGTTTCGGTTCAGGCCTTAAATAAGAAACATAAATGTATCTTGACGCCGGTGGCCGCCACGAAATAGGATGCGATGATGTATCTAATTCGTGGAGCCTTCCATGGCCGAAGTCGCCTGCGTTCTTGACCGCCTGGCGTTGATCCCCCAGCGCTGTTTCGCCGTGATGTTCATGATGATGCTGTTCGTGGGCGAAGAGGTCGCCGCGCAACAGCGTGGTAAAGCGGTTCTGGGTATTGGCGCGGCTTTCGTGCCCCGCTTTCAGGGAGCGGATGAACACGAAGCACTACCGGTCCCGCTGATGGATGTACGGAAGGGGCGCTTCTTCGCGCGCACCGAGGACGGCATCGGCATGGACCTGATCGAAACGCCGCGCTTCACGGTGGGGACCAGCGTCGCCTGGATGCCGGGCTACGACGAAGATGATGTGCCAGAAGGCATTGGTGAATTATCCGATGCCTTGGGCGGTAAGGTCTTCGTGTCCACCCGGCTGGGCGGCACGGTCACCACCTTGTCGGCGACTCGGGCGATAACAGAGCGTGAGCGTGGCCTGCTGGCCGGCGCTCGTATTGCCTATCCCCAGGGGGTAACGGAACGGCTGACTGTTGTGCCCAGCCTCGCGGTGTATTGGGTGGACGATAAGTATATGAACACCTATTTCGGCGTGGATTCGTCCCGTGCCGTCAGGTCGGGGTTGAATCCGTACCAGCCTTCCGCCGGCTTCAAGGATGTCTCGTTGCGCCTGGCCCTTCGGTATCGAATCAGCGGAAGCTGGGATGCGATCGGGGCCGTCGGCGTGGCCCGTCTTTTCGATAAAGCCGCCGACAGTCCGTTCGTTGAGCGCAGGGTACTTTCGAGTGCGGTCGTGGGGTTCACCTACCGGTTCTGATCGGGATACCACGACGGCTTTACGTTCTTTTCCGAACCAGCGGCAGGAATATTTCGTCAACCCAGGCGGTTCGCAATTCCGGTGAGGGCGGTGAGAAGGTCATAATGGCGTGATGACGAAGCAGATCGCTGAGAAGCGTTGCCACCACGGGCGTGAGTTTTTCAGCGTTGATCTCTCCGCGTTTGACAGCCCGTTGAAGAATCATCGCCATAACGCTCTCGTTGCCATTCAGGACGGCGGCCCGCACTTCCTGCAGCGATGAAAAAGACTCGCTCGACAGCATGGAAAAGAGAACCGCGACCATCTCGGTACGGTCGCAAGCGCAATCCATGTATTCCAGTAACTCCGTGCGCAGATCCCCATGGTCCGCGACCTGAAACGGATGTTGCGCGGCCTGGTGTCGGAGCGCGGCGATGGACAGCTCGGTTTTGCTGTCCCAGCGTCGTGCGATCACCGAACGGCTGGTCCCCGCTTTGGACGCCACGTCCTGCAGGGTCAGCCCGGCGTAACCCTGAGCGACCAGTTCGGACCAGGCAGCGTCAAGAATCGCGTGTTCGAGATCGGCGCCCCGCCGTCTTTGTTGCATAGAAGTCGATTTCACCATCGTCTTTCAATCCAATTCGCACTTCGCACAGTATGCATTAATAGAATCCAGGGTTGTATCTTAGGCGCGTCAAGGCATGCCGGTAACGCTGTCCCGGATATGGTCCCAAAGCCGCATGGCCACCGGACCGTGCGGGCGGTCGCGCCGGCGGCAGGCCACCAGCTCCTCAGTCACGCCCGGAAAGTGGCGCCCGGCAATCGACAGCAGGCGCCCGCTTTGCAGCTCACTTTCAATCATGAAACGCGGTAGATGGCCCCAGGCCATGCCGCTGAGGATCAGCTCCTTTTTCATTTGATGGTCGGCGACGCTGCATTGGTGGGCACCCTCGAGCAGGAAGTAGCTTTGCGCCCCGGTGTCGCGGGCGGTATCGCGGAGGATGCACTGGGTAAAGGCCTGCATTTTTTCTGGGGTGAGGGTGTCCGTTACAGGAAAGGGCAGAAAGCCGGGCGCCACCACCGGCACCAGGGAAACGGTGCCCAGATCCAACCATTCCAGTTGCGTGTTCGTTTTGTCGATGCGGTGCAGAATCAGGTCCGCGTCGCCGTCCCGGAGCCGCTCCCAGGGGCCGGTCACCGCTTCAAAGTCCAGTTGCAGGCGCGTATTGGGGCGGTGCGCGAAGAAGTCGCTCAGCAGGCCAAGTACCTGGGGGCGCGGGCAGAGGTCCCCGATCACCACCCGCAATGCCGTTTCTTCCCCCATCGCCAGTTGTCGGGCGTGCAGGGAAAACGACTCGGCTTCGCGCAGCAACGCCTCGGCTCGTCGGTACAGGGACAGCCCGGCCCGGGTGGGTTGTACCCGGTAGCCGCCACGATCCAGTAGTGCCAGGTCGAACTGGCCTTCCAGCTTTTTCAGGGCCGCGAAGACGGCCGCGTGGGAACGGTGCAGGGAGGCCGCGGCGGCCTGGAAGCTGCCCTCGCGGACCACGGCGACGAAGCAGTGAAGGTCGTGCAGGGTGAAGTTGTGCACTGTCAGAAAATCCTACAATGAAGGTCTGATCTTTGTAATTTCTATCAACCAGGAACGCAACTAGCCTTCGACGTGACGGTTTACCCAGGCATCTCGAAGGAGCCCCCATGACACGCACTCTGATTTCCCTCGTTACCGGCGCGGTACTGCTGAGCCCGCTATCCGGATACGGCCAGGCCGGCGAGTCGGGCCCGGAGCGTTCGATTGAATTCTTCACCACCGGCGACGGCGTGCGCCTCGCCTACCGGCTGGACGGCTCGCCGGACAAGCCGGTGCTGATCCTGTCCAATTCCATAGCGACCGACCTGCGCATGTGGGACACGCTGATGCCGGCGCTGACCGAGCACTTCCGCGTGCTGCGCTACGACTTTCGCGGCCACGGCGCCTCCGATGTGCCCGACGGCGACTACGCCATCGGCCGTTTCGGCGGTGATGTGATCGAACTGATGGATTCGCTGGGTATCGAACAGGCCCATTTTCTGGGGCTGTCGCTGGGCGGCTTCGTCGGTCAGTGGCTGGGTATCCATCGGCCGGAACGGATTGATCGCCTGATTCTCAGCAATACGGCGGCCTACCTGGGCCCGCCGGAGCAGTGGGACCCGGCCATCGATGCCGTGCGTGAAGCGGATGATATGCGAGATACCGCCGAAACCTTCCTGCGCAACTGGTTTCCGCCGCGAATGCTGGCAACGAAGGCGCCTGCCGTGGAGATGTTCCGGACCCTGGTCCTCGAGACCGATCCACGGGGTCTGGCGGGGGCCTGGGCGCTGGTGCGTGACACCGACATGCGACGCACCGTCGCCCTGATACCACGGCCGACCCTGGTCATCGCCGGCGAGCATGATCAGGTCACCACCGCCGCCCACGGCAAGGCCCTGGCCGAGACCATTCCGGGGGCCTGCCTGAAGGTCCTGCCGGCCGCGCATATGACGCATATCGAGTACCCGGCGGCGTTCACGGACGCCGTATTGGATTTCTTGCGCCACGACCCCGGAAAGCAACGCCCGGGCGGTTGAGGGCTGTAATGGAAAGGACACACCTCTCTCATACCCTCACGTTCTGGCATCAGGTTCCCGGTGCCATGCGCGTCGTTGGTCGCCCTCTTGATTTGCCGGGCGGATCTACATTTATTTTTTGAGAAGTGAGCCCTTCATGAGCCCCTATTTGTTGCCCGGAAAGCTGCCCGGTCGTCTGGCATTGGCCGCCTCTATTGTCCTGGTCCTGTCCGGGTGTAACGACAGTTCAAGCAACGACGATGCCGCCGCGGAAATCGCCAAACCCGGCAAGCCCCAGGGTATGGGCGCCGAATTGGTGGTGGCGCCGCCGGCGACATCCTATCCCTTGCCCGCCAAGCAATACGCCGAGAACAATGCGGATGGCACCTTGCGCTGGGTGCTTGAGGATAACCCGGTCGCCCACCTTCTGAGCGGCATCAATACGATTTGGCGGGGCACTTCGGACGCCTACCAGAACGCCGCCTCCGGCGACGGCCCCGACAGTTATGTTGCCGACCCCATCGTTAATGGGGCGCTGTGGGCCGCTAACATGCAGTACGTGGTGGACGTGACCACGGAGCGATCCGATGACGAGGCGATCCTGGCATTCCTCGACGACGCGCGCAGCAAAAACTACAGCGTTATCGACGGCTATGGCCCGCTCACCGAAACGTACGTGGCGCATTCCGGGGCCTATGTGGATATCCCCGTGCCGACCGTCGCGCAGGTATTGGAAGACGAGCACTACCAGGCCGGCGTCAACGATAATATTGTGTTCGCGGGGGATAAGACGTCGACGTTGGGGGAAGTCGTCACCCTGGTCGACGCTTTCCGGCAGCGCTCGCCGGCGTCCACCAGCGCCTCCAAGTATATTTTCTCCACGCCGCGTCCCTGGCGAATGACCGACGCCGGCGAGATTGACTTTCTTGGTACCACCAAGGACTACGAGTGTGTGGACAGCGCCGGCAACACCGAACTTCGCATCATCGACCAGTACACCACCAATGTGCGGGTGGTGCCGGGGCTGATGTGCGCGCGCCGGCCGCATAGCGATAGCCACCACGCGGCCGGTCTGTACACGGAAGACACTGAGAACCGCCGCAAGGACGGCGGCTACCCCAGCGGCCATACCAATGCCGGCTACCTGGCCGCCATGGCTTACGCCTACGCCCTGCCGCAACGCTATTCGGAAATGCTGACCCGCGCCTCGATGCTGGGCGAGAGCCGTATCCTCGCCGGCATGCACTCGCCGTTCGACGTGATCGGTGGTCGGATCCATGCCACCATCGTCGCCAGCCATGCGCTCAATCAGCCGCACATCCAGGATGAGGCCACCGCCGCTTACCATCGCGCTCAGCAGTTCTTCGGTGATCTGGCCGCCGCCGAGGGCATGGATCTCTACGAATACGCCCATCGGGCAGTGCCCAACGAAGCCGGTTTGATCGACGGCACCAACATCCGCACCGAAGTCTACGACAACAACCTGTACGACGATCATAAGGCCAATCAAGAACGCTACCGCTTCCGCATGACCTATGGACTGCCCCAGGACGCCAGCAAGGCGGGCCAGGATCCGATCGTACCGGAAGGGGCGGAAGCGTTATTGGCGTCCCGTCAGCCGTACCTGACGGCCGACCAGCGTCGCGCGGTGCTGTACACCACGTCCATCGACTCGGGGTATCCGGTGCTGGACGCCACCAACGGCTGGGGGCGGCTTGATCTGGTGACCGCGGCGGCGGGCTACGGCGCCTTCCAGGGCGATGTCACGGTGACCATGGACGCGAGTCTGGGGGGCTTTAATGCCCGGGATTTCTGGCGCAACGACATCAGTGGCGAAGGCCGGTTGGCGAAAGCCGGCAGTGGCCAGCTTGAGCTGCTCGGTGAGAACAGCTACGCCGGCGGCACGCTGATGCAAGGCGGCACGCTGGCGGCGCGCTCCACCTCGGCGTTCGGCGTGGGTGACCTGTACGTTGAAGAGGGCACCGTGCTGGTGGACGTGGACGGCGCTCTGGTGGTTCCCGGCAACCTGACCTTGGACGCCGGGTCCCTGGCTCTGCATATGGATGACGACGCGAGCCAGATCGATGTGGGCAAAACGCTCTACATCGCCGGTGGCACCCTGACGTTGAACTTCGCGGACCCCGCGCCGCAAAGCGGTACCGAAATAACCTTGCTGACCGGCGCCGCCGTAACCGGCGCATTCGATAGCGTTGATGCCGGTGATGTGGCGGTGGAACTGAACTACACGCCGACCCGTGTGGTGGCTACGGTTCAGTAACGGGTCGCCCTTTACCTTAATCGGACAGGGGTCAGGCTCCCGCTTTGTTATCCAGCTTGCCCAGCAGGGTCGCCAGGGTGGCGATTTCCTGCTCGGTGAGTTTCTCTTCCAATTGTTCTCGGATTACCCGGCCGTACACCGGCCACATCTTCTTGAGCAGCCGCCGTCCGGCGGCGGTGATCAGCACCACATTGCCGCGCCCGTCCTCGGGGCATTCCCGGCGTGTCACCAGGGCTTCGTCTTCCAGCCGGTCCAGCAGCCGGGACAGGTTGTGCTTGGTCAGCAACGTCTGCTCGCCGATCTGGTACTGGCGCAGGCCCGCATCGCCGACCCGATGCAGCTCGAGCAAGACGTCATACCAGGCGAGCGGGGGTAAGTCGGCGGCTTTGAGGGCCTTGTGCACTTCTGCCTGCCATTGACTCTGGGTGCGTAGCAACCGGGCCCAGGCGGTGATGGTGTTCTGCTGCGGCGTTGTTTTCATGGGCCGAGTCTAGGTTCTAGTAATTGCAATTGCAACGAGTCGGTGTTGGCGCTATCTTGTAGTTGCAGTTGCAACTAATAGACGAACAAGGAGATTGCCATGAACACGATTACCAGAGACCAGATCAAAGCCCGCCTGGATGCCGGCGAACCCACCGTTCTGGTGGAAGCCCTGCCGGCCCGCTACTACGAAGCGGAGCATCTGCCCGGCGCCATCAATATTCCCCACGGTGAGATCAGCGCCCGCGCCGCGAGGGAGCTGCCGGATAAGGACGCCACCATCGTGGTCTATTGCGCCAGCACCGATTGTCAGAATTCGCGGATCGCCACTGAGTTCTTGCGTGGCGCCGGCTATCGCAATGCCCTGGAGTACGTGGACGGCAAGGCGGACTGGAAGGCCGCCGGATATCCCCTGGAGGGGCAATCGGTGTAAAGCCTGCACTCTGGCGAGTGAAAAGCGGACAACTCCGTCCGCTTTTCGCTGACAGTCGCCGGGATTCAGTCGTTTTAGAGTGGACGGAGGTGATTGGACGATCTTTCAATTTATACGCAGGTAACGTACAGTATGGATGCTGTGTTCGTGGAGCTGGCGCCTTTTCGTCGCCACCGCGCCGGGTACCTGGACGATGACGCCTATCGATCGTTACAGCAGCTTTTGATGCGCCGTCCGGAGGCGGGTGTCCTGATGCGCGGGACTGGTGGGCTTCGTAAGTTGCGTTTCGCCGATGGGCGCCGGGGCAAGGGAAAGCGCGGAGGTTTGCGCGTTATCTATTATTGGTGGCGCGGTGGCCGTCAGTTCTGGTTGTTCACGCTTTACGACAAAGACGAAGCGAGCGACCTGACTATCGAGCAACGAACGGCTTTGAGAAGGATGTTGCGCCATGAAGTGGAGGCAAGGAGAGGCTTATGAAACGGGATCTGTTCGCTGAATTGAAAGAGGGCTTCGGGGAGCTCGAGGCCGAGCGCCACGGGAAACTCACCCTGCGCGACCAGCCGGCGCGCTGGGCGCCGGTGGCCGGCTTCGATGCGCGGGAACTTCTCGCGCTTCGTGAAACCCTGGGCCTGTCCCGGGCCGTGTTCGCGACCTATCTGCGTACCAACCCCCGCACGCTGGAAAACTGGGAGCAGGGGCGCGCCAGGCCGAACGCCCAGGCCGCGATCCTGCTCCGTCTTATTCAACAGTATCCCGACACCCTGGAGCGCCTGGCGCGCCTTTAACGAGGCACCGACGCCACCCGCCTTCGTGCCGCCAGCGTGATCAGCGCGGTGGCGGTGAGCAGCATGATCAAGCCCGTGAACAACAGCCCGGCGGTGCGCAGGCCCAGATACTCCACCCCCACGCCGAGGCTGACCACCGGTACTGAAATCGCCAGGTAGGCGACCACGAACAGCAGCGCGGTAACTTCCGCCCGTTTGTGGATCGGGCTGGCCTGGGCGATGGCGCCGATGCTGGCGGCGAAGATGGCGCCCTGACCAGCGCCGGCGATCAGGGTGGCGACGATCAGTGGCGCCAGCGACGCGGTGGCGATGGATGCGCCCAAAAAGGCGACACCGACGATCAGCGCGCCGCAGGCCAGGGGGAGCCTGCCGTTGGCCGGCAGGCGCCGCTGCAGCACCTGGCCGCCCAGGGAGGCGGCGAAGACCAGAAACACCACGCTGCCCACCACGGCGTGGTTCTTCATGCCGAGAAGCTGGCTCATGATCGACGGCGCCAGGGAAGTGAACAGCCCCAGCACCGCGAAGCCGGCGAAGCTGGCGATGGCCGCCGGCACGAAAACGCCGCGTACTTCCGGCGGCAGCCCCAGCGATTGCCGGTGCAGCCGGGGGCGGGCCGGGCGCGCCACCGTCTCGGGCAGGCGCAGCAGCACCAGGCCCGCCACCAGGGTCAGCGCCAGATGCAGGGCGTAAACCAGATGCAGCGGCCATGGCAGCCATTGCGACACACCCCCGGCCAGCAGCGGCCCCAGCCCGAGGCCGCCCATGTTGGCGGCGGTGGCCGCCAGCGCCGCCAGGGATTGACGCTCCCTGGGTGCCAGCTCGATCACGGCGATGGTGGCCGTCGCCGTGAACAGTCCGGCGGAAAGCCCGGACAGCACGCGCCCCAGCAGCAGCGGCCACAGCGCTCCACCCCATAAGAACAGCAACGCGCTCAGGGCCGACAGCACCAGCCCGGCGATCAGGATCGGCCGGCGACCGACCTGATCCGACCAGGGGCCGGTGACGATCAGCGCCGCCAGAACCCCCACCGCATAGGTGGCGAAGATCACCGTGACCATCAGATTGCTGAAGCCGAGTGCGTCTTGATAGATGGGATAGAGCGGCGCGGGCAGGGTGGTGCCCGCCATGTTGTTGGCGAAGATCAGTGCCATCGCGATGGCCGGCCAGAGCGTTGAGCGTGGGGTAGGCATCCCGGCTCCTGAGTGCGGACGAGGAGCCGGGAGTATTACGGGATTGTCGGTTCTAATCCAGCCTGCGTGTTCAATCCAGACCCATCGCCGCTTCGACACCGGTTTCCACCGAGGCTTCCGTGTCCTGGCGGATTTCCAGGTAGGTGTCGTTGGCCTCCGTGTAGGCCGGCCATTGCAGGCTGGACGGGCTGGGGTCGCCGGTCTTCGCGAAGTTGGTCCACATTGTCATCATCAGCTCGCTGACGGTGTCGTCGTCGGCGCCGTACTGCATGGACAGAAAGATGTCCTGCGGGTCGCCATCGCTACCAGTAACGCCGTTGCCGTTCAGGTCGCCGATTTCCGGCCGCGTGCCTTCCGGGGTCAGCACCAGGCCGAGCAGGAAGTTCTGCACCAGCCCGCTGGGATGATTGAACAGGTAGGGCAGTTCACAGCCGTGGCAGCTTTGCAGGCCCATCTCTTCCCAGCCGTCCGGCACCCGGGTGAACTTATAGACGTACTGATCGGATTGATAGTCCTGGGAACGTTGCGTCAGCCAGATCGGCATGGCGCCGCGCAGGCTGGTGTAGTCGCCGGCGGTGACGCCGGCCATCAGCGGTATATCGCTGGGCATGCCGTCGAGCACGTTCTGGTAGTAGGTTTTCGGCTGGTAGTAATAGTCCGCGTTGGGCCGGTAGGTCTGGCGCGGGATATTGTTGGCCGCGTCGGCGTCGGTGAAAGCGGTCCAGGGCAGCGCCCGGGCTTCCTCCAGGGAATCGACGCCGGTGCGCTCGAACAGGGCGGTGCCGATGGCTTCGGATTCGGCGAGAGAGTCGCTCGGGGCGCTGTCGGGGTCCAGCGGTGCGAAACCGCTCATCACGATGGCCTTGTGGAACAGGCCGGTGGCTTGTGGCGAGTTCATCAGCGAGTAGGTTTTGCCGCCGCCGCCGGACTGGCCGAAGATCGTCACGTTGTCGGCGTCACCGCCGAAGGCGGCGATGTTGTCCCGCACCCACTCCAGGGCCATGACCAGATCCATCTGGCCGTAGTTGCCGGAGCCGCCGTAGCCGCTTTCCTCGCTGAGTTCCGGGTGGGCGATGTAACCGAACGGACCCAGCCGATGGTTGACGGTGACCAGCACGACGCCCTTTTGGGTCAGGCTGTCCGGGTTGTTGTACTGCTGAGAGTTGGCGGACAGGATCGCGAACGAACCGCCGTGGAACCAGACCATCACCGGCAGGTTCTCGGCGTCCTTGGGGGCGGTGACATTGAGATACAGCGAGTCTTCGCTCATGCCGCCCTCGTTGATGCCCTCCAGGCTGCGGTCCTGGGCGGATTGATCCGCCCAGTCCACCGCCTCGCGCACACCGTCCCAGGGTTCCGGCGCCACTGGCGGGCGCCAGCGCAGCTCGCCCAGCGGCGGCTTCGCGTAGGGAATGCCCAGGAATTGCCAGGTGCTGTCGTTGGCTTCGAATCCGCGCAGTTCACCGCCGGTGGTGGTAACCACGGTCCGTGCGCTGGTGGACCGGCTGAAGTGCGCCACCGCGTCGCCCGCGTCACGGACTTTGCGTGGTCGTGGGTCGGTGTCGGTGAACAGATCATTGTCCTCCATCTCCGCCAGTATCGGCGCCAGGCTGGTGCGGAAGCTGTCCGTGGACTGGTCGAAATCGATGCCCGCCGCGTTGTCCGAGACCAGGGTGCGAATGGCCTCGGTGATCTGGATACCGTTGTTGAGATTACCGTCCTGGTCCAGCGTTTGCAGCAGGACCAGCTTGTTTCTGACGCTGTCGTCCTCGGCGGAGGCGGCGCCCTCGGTGATGGTCAACGGCGTGAGTTGTTGCGCGCCTTCGGCGCTACCCAAGACCAGATCACCGATGGAGAAAGTGACGGTGTCGCCTTCCTGGTAGCGGAATTCGCCGGTGTCGTTGGTGACACCGGCCGCGCTGTCGGTGCCGGCGTAGTCGAGCCCGGCCACCGGGCTGTCCACGAAGGTGCCGGTGCGGGTGGCCGGGCCGGCGGAACCGCCGTGGTCACTGTCGCTGTCGCCGCCGCAGGCGACCAGCGCCAGCAGCAGCGGCGTTATGGCGGTGGCGAGCCAGGCTGGCCGGGCGCCGTTTCGTTGTGGGTGTGTCATGGTGCTCTCCCTTTGTTGTTCTCAATGTTTTTTTGTTGGTGTTAATCGTTCAGCACGTCGCCGAGCCCATGTTTCACCTCGGCGTCGGCGCTGATCTCCACATAGCTTTCGGTGGCGGCGTTGTAGAGCGGGTAATCGATCTCGCCGTCGATGCCGGGGTCGCCGGTCTTGGCGAAGTTGGTCCAGATAGTGAGCATGCGGTCGATCACCTGGTCGTCGGTGGCGTCGAAACCGGCGGAGGCGAAAATGTCCACCGGGTCACCCTGTGAACCGGTCACACCGTTGCCGTTCAGGTCGCCGATTTCCAGGGAATCGCCGGTGGCGGGATCAATCACCAGGCCGAGCAAGTGATGGGTGATCACGCTCTCGGGCATGTTGAACACATAGGCCAGTTCGGCGGCGTGGTAAGCCTCGACGCCCCGGGCTTTCCAGCCGGCGGGTTGGTGGGTGAAATAGGTGGCGTAATGATGGGCCGAACACAGCGGCGCCATCCACGGGAAGACGTTGATCGCGGTATTAGTGGGGTCCGGCGTGTCGTTGGCGTTGATGCTGAACATAAACGGCACGTCGTTCTGGTTACCAGACTCAAAGGCGACGCGCTCGGTGTAAGGCAGATAGTGGTTGTCCACGTTGGTGTAGGGCACCAGGGTCGCCGCGGCGGCCACGACTTCTTGCCAGCTTTTTTCCCGCATTTCCGTTACCGAAGCGGCGCCCAGATTGGTTTGCAGCTCGCTGCCGATGGCCTCGGCGTTTGCCAGGCTGCGGGTATCCGGAATCAGCGTGCCGCTCTGGCTGATCGCCCGGTGGAACAGGCCTGACGCTTCGGGGGAAGCCATCAACGAGAGCACCTTACGGCCGCCGCCGGATTCGCCGAAGATGGTGACCTTGTCCGGGTCGCCGCCGAACGCCGCGATGTTCTCCTGTACCCATTCGAGCGCGGCGATCAGGTCCATCTGGCCGTAGTTGCCGGAACCGTTGTAGCCGCTTTCCGCACTAAGGCCGGGGTGGGCGATGTAGCCGAATGGCCCCAGCCGGTGGTTCACGGACACCTGCACCACGCCCTTGCTGGCCACCGCTTTGGGGTTATTGAACGGCTTGGTGTTGCTGGTCAGCGCGGTGAAGCCGCCGCCGTGGAACCACACCATCACCGGCATGCCCTCGGCGCCTTTGGGGGCCGTCACGTTCAGATACAGCGAGTCCTCGCTCATACCGCCTTCGCCGAAGCGTTCCAGGGCGGCGTTCTGGGCGGCCTGGTCGCTCCAGGCGGTGGCGTCGCGAATACCCTCCCAGGGCGCCACTGGTTGCGGGGCACGCCATCTCAGGTCGCCGAGCGGCGGTTTGGCGTAGGGAATGCCCAGGAATTGCCAGGTGTTGTCGTCCGCCTCGAAGCCGCTCAGCGTACCGTCGGCGGTGTCCACCAGCCGGCGCGGGCTGCTGGCGCGGTCGAACTGCTCCAGGGCGTCGCCGGCGGTGGTGACCGTCCGTGGCCTCGGGTCGGTGTCCGGAAAGGCGCCGGCATTTTCCAGGTCGGAGACCACGCTTTGCAGCGCGGCGGTGAAGTCGGCCGTGGCCTGGTCGAAGTCCAGATCGACGGCGTTGCCGGAAACGGCGCCCTGAATCTGTTCGGTGAGTTGGATGCCGTTGTTCAGATCGCCGTCCGCGTCCAGGGTTTGGAGCAGAATCAGTTTGTTGGTGACACCCGGCGCGCTGGCGGACACCGCGCCGCCGCTCACGCTCAGAACAGTGACCTTGGCCGCGCCCGGTGCCTCGCCCAAGGTCAGGTCGCCAATCGAAAAAGTGACATTGTGGTCGCCGGTGTAGCGGAAACGACCGCGTTCGTCGGTGGTTCTTGTCGCCGCGTCACCGCTTTGGTAGTGCAGCCCGGACACCGCGGTGCTGCCAAAAGTGCCGGTGCGCGACACCGGTCCCGGGTCCGGGTCCGACGACGAGGCGCCGCCACACCCGGTCAGCGACACAAGAACCAGCGGCAGAGAAGCGACCAGACCGGCGCGCAGGCGCGGGCCGTGAGCGCTTTCACTTTTTTTCATATATTGCTCTCCCGAAGTTTTTTTATTCTGAGACTGCGTTTTCAGGGTGTTATAGGCTGGGCGGGGAAGTATTGAATGTTTTTGCCGCGCCACCGCAAAAACGTACAAGCCGCGCTATTGAAGCGGTGGGCTATGATCAGGGTGGGTTAAAAAGGGGGAGCTATGTCTTGGCGCCGTTCACCGGGTGCGCCACCGAGGGCAGGAGAGATCCCATGGTTTTAAAGTATCAAGAACAAGAAAGCGCGGCGCCGGACAGCGTGCCGGACGCGCCCATAGACAACGCTTACATCGTCGATTGCTCCGGGTTTATCTACACGGGCGCTTCGATCATCAGTGAGGAAACCCGTCCGCCGTCGGCGGCACTGATCGTTTCGGCCGGCCCGGCGCCGTTCAAGATTTTGGTTAAGGGCGAGGAGTTGTCCGCCCGGGCGGCGGTTATACCGCCTTTTCTGGCGCGCGGGCTCGATGCTCGGGAGGTCCCGCTGGTGTGCTTCCATATAACGCCGAGCTCACCCCTTTACGTTGAGTTCAGGGCACTGGCGCAGGGCCGGGTGGTGTTGCTTGAGCGTGTTTTCTTCAAGAGTCTTGATGCGCAACTGCGCGCTCTGTATCACGGCCTTCTGGCGCCGGCGCGGGCGGCTGAAATCTATGACGAGGCGTTGCGTATTCCGTTTCGACACTTGACGCCTGGGTCCAGACCCGACCCGCGAGAACAACTGATCCGTGAACTGCTGGAGAGCGGTCGCGATCTCACGCTTACCGATCTCGCCAGGGAGTTGGGCACGTCTTACTTCTGGGCGTCCCGGCTGATGACCGAGGTGTTCGGCATGTCGTTGCGCGATTATAAGTCCTGGCAAAAGCTGCAGCGCGTGTTTCACTTGCTGCATTCGGATCGCAGCATCACCGAGGTCGCCCACGCCGCCGGCTTTACGGACTCCGCCCATTTATCCCGAACCTACCAGCGCTGGTTTGGACAACCGCCCTCCTACAGCCGCAATCGCAATAACGTGCGGGTAATGCGTTGTCGGTGACGTTGCCCGGCGCACAGGGCCGTTTCGTGCTACACTAACCGCGCTTCACCCCACCGCTTAGTGGGGACTTCCTAGCGCCACGGCCCCTCTAAGCCTTGCGCCGCCCGAGGAGTTCCCATGACCATCGTTATCCCCGCTTCACCACGAGCCCGCCCGTATTCGGCGCAAGCCCCGCCCGGCACGGACCGAGCCGCTTTGCCTTGCGTATCCTCCGTTGTCCCTCTCGATCCCCTTTCACACTACGCTCCAACCTCCGCGCCTCGGGCCGTGTCCGCCACCGCGATCATCTATTGCGAAGGGCAGTTCGGCGCGATTGACGGCAAGACCGCCAACGGCCTGATCCGCCATTCGGAAAAATACCAGGTGCTGTCGGTCATCGACAGCGATCAGGCCGGCCTCGATAGCGGTGCGATTCTGGACGATGTGCCGAACGGTATTCCCGTGTGCCGTGACCTGGCCGACTCGTTGCGGCAGGCGGGCGCGGTGCCGGACTTTCTGATTTTCGGTATGGCACCGGCCAGCGGTCTGCTCACGGAGGTCCAGCGCGGCGTCGTGCTTTCCGCGATGAGCAAGGGCATGAGCATCGTCAACGGGCTGCATGAGTTTCTTAACGATGATCCGGAATTCGCCGCGGCGCGGATTACCCACAAAGTCGACATTATTGATGTGCGGCGCCCCCGGCCGAAGAAGTTCCTGCGCCTGTTCAGCGGTCGCATCGCCGAGGTGACCTGCCCGCGCATCGCGGTGCTGGGCACCGATTGCGCTATCGGCAAGCGCACCACCGCCACGGTGCTGACGGCGGCACTCAATGAGGCCGGCATCAAGGCGGTGATGGTGGGCACCGGGCAGACCGGGCTGATCCAGGGCGCCCGCTACGGGGTGGCGCTGGATTCGGTGCCGTCGCAGTTTTGCGCCGGCGAGCTGGAGGCCACCATTGTCGAAGCCTTCCACGCCGAGCGGCCGGACGTGATTATCGTGGAAGGGCAGGGCGCCTTGAGCCACCCGGCGTTCTCCACCACCTCCTTTATTCTGCGCGGCGCCTGCCCCCAGGCGGTGGTGCTGCAGCACGCCCCGGCGCGGGCCTTCCGGTGTGATTTCGACACCATGCCGATGCCGGATCCGGCGGACGAGATCAATCTGATCGAGACCTTCTCCGATACCCGCGTGATCGGCCTGACGCTCAATCATGAACGCATGGATGACGACCAGGTGGCCGGCGCCATCGCCGCGTTCTCCCACGGTCTGGGTATCCCGGTCACCGACGCGCTCACCCGCCCCGGTGGCGACCTGGTGGCCATGGTGCTGGCGGCCTTTCCCGAGCTGGACGCCCGGCTCGCGGGAGAAGGCCAATGAACGCGCCGCGACTGGAAATCGATCTGGATAAAATTACCCACAACGCCCGCGTGCTGGTGGAGGATCTCGGCGAGCGGGGCATCGCGGTCACCGGTGTCACCAAGGCGGCCCTGGGCTCGGTGGAAGTGGCCAAGGCGATGCTGCGCGCCGGTGTCAGCGGCCTGGGTGACTCGCGCATCGAGAACATCGAGGCCCTGCGTCAGCAGCGTATCGCCGCGCCGATCATGCTGATCCGCTCACCCATGCTCAGCCAGGCCGAGCGGGTGGTGAAATCGGCGGACATCAGCTTCAACACCGAGCTGTCGGTGGTGCGCCGGTTGTCGGCCGCCGCCCAGGACGCCGAGCGTGTTCACGGCATCGTGTTGATGGTGGAACTGGGCGATCTGCGCGAGGGCATTCTGCCCGTGGATTTGATCGGCGCCGCCCGGGAAGTGCTGCGCCTGCCCAATCTGGAACTGGCCGGCATCGGCGTGAACCTGGCCTGCCACAGCGGCATGGCGCCGGACGCCACCAAGATGGCGGCGCTGTCGACCCTGGCCGACGAAGTGGAAGCGGCGCTGGACGTGAGCCTGGAGATCGTCTCCGGCGGTAATTCGGCCAATCTGGATTGGGCCCTGGGCAGGGGCAAGGTCGGGCGGGTCAATCACCTGCGTATCGGCGAAGCGATTCTGCTCGGCTGCGAGCCGCTGCATCGCACGCCGGTGGACGGCCTGCACACCGACGCCATCGCCCTGGTGGCGGAGGTGATCGAATCGAAGACCAAGCCGTCCTTGCCCTGGGGCACGCTGGCGGAAACCGCCTTCGGCGGCGACGTTGTCTCCACCGACACCGGCGACATGTGCCGGGCCATTCTCGCCCTCGGCGAGCAGGATATGGACCCGGCCGGCCTGGTGCCGCCGGACGGCCTGGCGATCCTCGGCGCCAGCGGCGATCACTTGCTGATTGATTGCGGCAAGCGGCGCCTGCAGGTGGGCACGGAGGTCCGCTTCGCGGTCAACTACAGCGCTCTGATCCGCGCCATGACCTCGCCGTTCGTGGACAAGGCCATGGCTCGGGGTCGAAACACCCGGGCGCACCTCAACCTGGCCTGACATCGTCGACGGCGGCGCCCGGATTGCCGAGCCCGTCATAGCGCGGACTTCGCGACGGGGGTAATCTCGGCGTCATCGTTAACCGAACCGGGAATCCCCGCATGAAGCGCCACACCTTTTTTTCGTCCCTGTTGTTGATCTGCGGTCTGCTTGTAGCCGGCTGCCAGAGCCTGGACAGCCATCACCCGCAAGCGAACCCGGGCCTGCAGGTGGAGCAGCTGCGCCCCGGCGTCTGGATGCACACCTCCTATAACACTTTCAACGGTGTGCTCTATCCCTCCAACGGCTTGATCGTCCGGGAAGGCGATCACCTGGTGCTGCTGGATTCCGCCTGGGGCGCCGACGCCACCGAGGAACTGCTGGTCTGGATCGACGAAGAAATCGGCCTGCCGGTGGACCGGGCGCTGTCCACGCACTTTCACGACGACCGCACCGGCGGCGTGGAGGTGCTGGAAGCGGCGGGCATCCCGGTATGGTCGCATCCGATGACGCAGCGCCTCAGCGCGGAAGAGGGCAACCCGGTGCCGCCCCATGCGCTGAGCGGCATCGAAGCGCCCGGCAGCACCGCCGACTTCGGCACTTTGGAAGTGCTCTACCCCGGCGGCGGCCACGCCCGGGACAACATCATGGTGTGGCTGCCCGGGCCGAAGATCCTCTACGGCGGCTGCGCGGTGCGCGAGCTGGCCACCGACCACCTGGGCAACACCGCCGACGCGGACCTGGCCTATTGGCCGCAGGCGATCCGCCACGCCCAGGCCCGCTACCCGGACGCCGAGATGGTGATCCCCGGTCACGGTGCCCCCGGCGGCCCGGAGCTGCTCGAGCATATGCACGAGCTTTTTGAATGAAGGCAGCCCCGGATACCCGGGGCGCCCTGCGACGTTGCCCGGCCACCGAAGGTACTGGTCGGGTACCGGCAGGGGGCGTTTTCATTGTCCGGCTGCCAGAGTCCGCAAAGGCTGCTGCCTGCTGAAGATCACTTTTGACGGCTCGCCCGGGCTTTCCATGCCCAGCAGTTGCGGTAAGGCGTTGAATACCTGAAGCAGGACGGTGCCGTCCTTTAATCGTCCCAACAACAGAGGGTTGCCCTCCGGGCCTTGCAGGCTCAGCTCGGGTATCGTTTCGTTCATCGATAAGCGGCCGTCCATGGCGGGGATGTGGATCGATTGCAGTGGCCCCCAGGAGGCGGTTCCGCCTTCATAATGTAGCGTGCCCCGGGCCTCCACGAGGGCGTGCTCGGAAACCTTGAGCGTGGCTAACGATAAGGCCAGGTTGCCGCTCGCACTACCTTTGGGCAAGGCGTTGTTCAGCAGGGTTAGTGGAACGTCCGCTTGCCAGTCCGTTAGCCACCAGTCGCCCCAAGCCGCCCCGATCCATCCCCGGGCGTTCAAGTCTCCATTGCGCAGTGACACGTTGAGGCCGGGCACCCAGGCGCGCCACTCGAACGCCCAGCTAAGGGTCAAAGGGCGTTCGCGCCATCGACCCTGTGCCTGTCCATCCCACCAAAGCCCTCGTGCTTGTGATAACGGTAGAGGTGCACCGTCCGGCGCCGAATTGGGAAGCCGGTCGACGATCACGGCCGCCGGCATCAAAAGCACTAGAAAAACCAGCAGGCTGACTAGAAAGACGGTGGTTAATACCAAGACGCTGCGCAACATAACGCCGGATTCGCTCCTCGATCATGAACCGCGGAGGTATTTGGACGATGATCCAGATGCCCGCCGCTTTAGCACACAGGATTATCGTCGATTCATGCATGAAGGTTTACGTTTATAACGGCAAAAAAGGCGTTAAGAACGGCAGTGGAAAAGGAATATGATTTATTTCACGGACCGAACTTTATAAGAAGGATTAAATGTCATTTGATGTGTTAAAAGCGGTTCTGGATCCAGATAGTGCGGTAAATAGCCCGATCAATGAAGAACGAGCGTACCTAAAAATAGATTCATTTTCATGGAAAGTAGTACGAGCGCCGGTGTATTCCCATTCATTGAGCCGCACCGCCGGCGCGGTGCCTGTTAGTCGGAGAGCGCATGGATCTCGATACCCAGTGTATCCCGTTAGGACACATCCAGACCTACTTTGATCTGCGTAAGAGTCTGGTGCTCCGGGTGGATTGGCTGGAAAAGCGAAGCCATATAAAGGTGAACAACCCCAAGGAGATTCTGGAAACCATCATCGGTATTGACCAGAAAGCATTCTACCAAAACGCGGGCATCTTTCATTCGCCTGATGAGACGGGACGCCTTATCAGCGCTCGCCAGTGCCTGGCTCTGGTGGATCAGGCTGTACAAGCTTTGAAAATGCCTTACCTGGGGCTGGCCATGGGAAACCTGATGACCGTGTCCCATCATGGCATGGCCGGCGTGGCGGCGGTGACCCAGCCGACACTGCGTGACTGTCTGGAGGTGATTGGCCGTTTCTGTGAGGAACTGTTTCCTCCGTTGGAGATGGGCGCGCGTATCGAAGGGGACGAAGGCATGTTCGTGGTGTCGGAGAAGTTATCGCTGGCCCCGTATACACATTTTTTCATGGAGCTGAACGTCGTCAGTTTCTACAACATTTTTCTTCATTTGACTGGTGATGATAAACAACCTCACCGCGTGGATTTCAACTACCCGGAACCGTCCTGGTCGTCCATTTATCGCCGCTACTTCCGTTGTCCGGTGTACTTCGACCAACCGGAAACCCGTATTGTCGGGGATGCCTGCTGGGGTGACTATGAGCTCCCCCTGGCCAATCGACTGATGGCCATGTCGGCGGAGAAAACCCTCTTCGAGAACATCCCCGTGCGTGCAATGCGTTTCCTCCCGATGCGTTTGCGTCGCATGTTAATGCGCTATTACGGGGCTTTCCCGTCCTTGGAAAATGCCGCGGGTGAGCTGGGCATGAGCAGTCGCACCTTGCGGCGGAAGCTGGCGGAAAAGGGGACCAGCTATCAGAAGGAACTCGACGCGGTTCGCGAGAAGCTGGCCAAGGAGTACTTCATGCGTGGGGGAGAATCGATCACCGAGCTGTCGCAGCTGCTGGGCTTCGCCGACTCCTCCGCGTTTGCCAAGGCCTTCCGACGATGGACGGGGATGTCGCCCACGGAATATCTGGGCAGAACCGGTGAGTGACGCCGTTCAACTTTCACGAATATGGCCACATTGAACCGATGCCTGTCCACTAATGTCCTGCGCGAGCCAGAGCGCAGCGCCTAGATTACCCCGGTCTGGATTTCCTTCAATGCAGATCAGGGAGTAATAAAAATGTATAAAACGGACGGTATGGCCTATGAAGTTCCTCTTATCTCGATCCGCTACGCCCGCCGCTTTATCCGTTTTATGGAAAGCAGAGGGGTCGGCGAGAAGGCACTGCTTCAAGGGGTGGGTCTGAGTGAGAAGGAGCTCACGGATCCGGAGACTTTCCTTTCCATGCGGCAGATCACGGCCGTCTTGTGGCGTGGGATGGCGCTTCTGGATGATGAGCGGGCGCCTTTCCAGTTTGGCCAGCAGCTTGACTTGCTCGGCCACGGATTGCTGGGTTTCGCGTTGTTACGACAGCGGGATCATCGTGAACTGGTGAGCATGATCGTGCAGTACTTGCGTGTCAGCTTGCCCATCGTGGAGATGCAAGTCCATTGTTACGGCGACCAGATTCGGATCGGCCTGCGCGATGTATGGGATCTGGGAGACCTGCGACCTTTCATGCTGAAGGTTTACATGGGGAGTATCCATTCCCTTTCCGCCTTGATATGCCGGCGATCCTTCTTCGAATTCGATTTTCCCACGGGGCTCGGCACGGCGGATTGGAAGAGCGTTGCCGAGGATGCCGAAATGGTATTCGGCACCGGCGCCAACCAGGTTGTCTTGCCGTTATCGGGGCGGCCGGCGCGGGACGACGATGCCGCCCTGGCCTATTATCTTGCCGGTGTTCGCTCCCGTGAGGAGGTTCGCGGCGATGAGACCATGGAAGTGGTGGTCAGAGTTCGTCAGCATCTTATGAACCATCCGGGCCGGGACGGGACCCTCGAAAAAGTCGCCGAAAAAATGGGGATGAGCGCTCGAACCATTCGATACCACCTTAAGCTTGCCGGGTTCTCTTTCCACGACATACGTAATGATATTCGGAAGTCCTTCGCCACCCGGTACCTCACCGATACGCGCATGCCGATGCAGAAAATCGCCGAGATTGTTGGTTACAGCGACCAGGCGAGCTTTACAAAAGCGTATCGGAGCTGGACCGGAAAGACGCCGGGAGAAATCCGGAAATCGGTGATTGCCAGCTAACCTTCACGATTGGCCAGGCGCGTTCGGTCGCCTGGTCCTCTATTCAGCATTTCTTATTTTTATAATCGATCCATATTTCCTTTTTTCGCAAGAACTCTTCCCCTTTTAACAAAGACGATCCCTTGGTCCAGCGTTAACAATCTACTGTGCCCGTCCGATGGGCGCGATGGGAACCCTCCCCGTTACGATCTTAAGAAGCAACAGCGATCGGGGAGTGGCCCGCATGAAGGCTTTTGCGTTCATGCCATTGGAAGGGCAAAGCCTGATGACCCAAGGAGAAGAATCATGCGACCAACAATAGCGAAGAAAAGCGGACAGTACCGGCTTCGTTCGGCGATCACCGGCGCGGCGCTGATGGCGCTGGGCGGTGCCGCCTCGGCGGTGCCCGTGGAAGCCACCATGGACTACCACTGCTACTACGAGATCATCGGCTGGCAGCCGATGACTGTGAACGTCACCTCCGACATACCCGAATCGGTGCCGGCGGGCGAGTTCACGCCGGAGTTCAATATCGAGGCGAGCGCCACGGTCAAGGGCCAGACCTGGACCGGGCTGGCCTCGATCCTGCGGGCCAGCAGCCTGGAGGGCGCGACCGCCGCCGCCGCCCACGTGGGCGGGCCCAATTTCGACTTCCCTCTGAACGTGGACATGGTGATTCCCGAGAACCAGGTGCCCGAGGCAGACCCCGGTGAAGCCGGATTTGAACTGACCGGCATCAACGGCGTGACGCCGCCGATCAAATTCCGCGAGGAGAACATGGGCACCATGACCATTGATGTACGGGACACGGTGAACCCGCGCGACGGCTATACGCCGGAGGAGCTGCAGGATCTGTTCCCCGAGGACGTCAGCGAGCGCGATCTGGAACTGGAAGTGATCGCCCGGCGGGCGGACGGTTCGGTGATCGTGCAGGCGCCTATCACGGACTCCGAGGGGGTGATTCACGCGCCTTGCGTGCTGACGCCGCCGGATCAGGATTCCGTGCTGCACGAATTCGAAGTGACCGATGGTGGCAATGGTCAGCTGCCCGATATCAACGTCAGCCCCGAGGAGCTGGACTTCGGTACCGTGCAATCCGGTCTGTCGGCCACCGAATCGGTGACCGTATCCAACGTCGGGGGCGCGCCCCTGGGCATCAACAGCGTCACCCTGGACGGCGACGCGGCCTTCGCGCAGACCAACGACTGCGCCACCGTGGATGCCGGCGACAGCTGCACCGTGGACATCACCTATAACGCCAGCGGTGATGCTTCCCACGCCACCACTGTGATCATCAATTCCACCGACGAGGATGAAGCCGAGGTGACCGTGGCGGTTTCCGGCGCCAGCGAAACCCAGGCCAACCCGGACATCGCCGTCGAGCCGGCGGAGTTGAACTTTGGTCGGGTGAACCCCGGCATGCCGTCCACCGATACCGTGACGGTAAGCAACAGCGGTTCCGCGCCGCTCACCATTAGCGGCATCAACGTCACCGGTGACAATGCCGATGAGTTCATGCAGTCCAACGACTGCACCACCGTGGCCGAGGGCGACAGCTGTGCCGTGGACATCACCTTCACGCCGTCCACCACGGGCGAGCGCGGCGCCACCCTGACCATCGACTCCGACGATCCGGACACCGGCAGCCTGAGCGTGCCCCTGAGCGGTGAAGGCTGGACCGACGATGGTGGTGGCACCGACATCCTGATGGATCTCGAGGGCGTGTCCCATATCAAGGCCGCCAACGGTTCGGTACCGCTCAGTGGGGATATCGACGTCAACGTCGATCTGTCCACCGGCCTGTTCACCGCGGACCTGAATCTCGAGCCCACCCACGGCGACAACTTCGACATCCTGTACCTGGGAAGACTGGCTTCCGCCACGGCGGACGTGGAGTTCGAGCAGGTGGGGCAAACCTCGGGGCAGCTCGACACCCGAAGCGGTCATCTCAGCTCCGATTCCGAGATGTACGTCAAGCTGCCGAAGGTCTCCGTGAAGGTATTCGGTTTCGCGATCCCGATCGGTGGTGGCGAGAATTGCCGCACGGTGGAACCGGCGCAGATCCATCTGGAATCACCGGAGGGCGAACGTTTCGACCCGCTGGGTGAAGGCGGTTCCCTGGAAGGCACCTATACCCTGCCGCCGTTGGAAAACTGCGGGGCCTTCAACGACCTTCTCAGCCTGTTCATGGCCGGTGAGGGCAACACCATCAAGATGGACCTGACCCCAAACCTCTGATAAGGCGCCACGCGTCCCCGCCGTGGGCGGGGGCGCTCCCGCCAAGAAAAAGAAACCAATGGTCATTTTAGCGCCTCCGTTCATGGAGGCGCCTTTAATCAGGGACAAGGGATCATGAATTCAGCAATTCGAAAGCCGGGCCGCGTGAGCGTGCCGGCACTCATGGGTTTGTGCATGGCGATCACGGGCCCGGCATTCGCCGAGCCGGTGTCCCTGGCATTGGACTACACCTGCGTGTTCCCAATGATCGAGGAGCAGCCCCTGGCCGTAACGATCCGAACCGATCTGCCGTCCTCGGTGCGCCCTGGCGAATCAATCGAGGATATTCGCATCGAGGCCGACGCGACGGTGGGCGAGGGGGCGTGGAACGGCCTTTACTTCGTCGGCTCGCGAACCCTGGAAGGCGAAGCCCGCGCCGATGTAGTGCTTGAAGCACCGGGCATGAATTTTCCGTTCAGCGTTCCCATGACGCTGGACAAAACGAGCCTGCCGGATGAAAGAGGCACCTTCGAGGTGGTCACTCACGGCAGCACGCCACGGCTTTCCTTCCGCGAACCCGGGGAAGCCACCCTGACCGTCAAGGATCTGGTGTTGTCCCTGGTGCCCAAGGACCACCAGGACCGGCTCACCGGTCTGGGCGAATTTCAGTCGGAGTGCGTCGTCGATTCCGGACAGGATCAGGTGCTGCACCGTCTGACCGTGGAGGACGATCGGGGTACGCCCGTCGACATGAAACTGCGGGGCGAATCCCGGATTCAGGCCGCCGGCGACTCGGTAGCGCTGGAAGGCCGGCTCGCGGGCACGCTGGGAGCCGGGACCGGCAATTCCGGGGTCGAGTTGAGCCTGGAACCCACCCATGGCGATTTCGCCATCGTCCGTTTCTGGAATTTGATCACCGCCAAGGCGGACATCGAATTCGAACCCGTGAACGGGGCCTCCGGAGCACTGGAAGGAGGCGCTATCACCCTTCAGAGCCGCATGCACATCAACCTGCCGCGCGTCGAGGTGCACATGCTGGGCGTGCCCATACCGGTGGGCGGCGGCCCGGATTGCCGCACCAGCGAGCCGGTAACCATGGAGCTCGCCACCCCGTCGGGCGAAGCCTTCGATCCTTCGTCGGGAGGCAACCTGGAAGGCACCTACACCCTGCCGCCGGTGGAAAACTGCGGCGGGCTGGACGGCCTGATCAATCTGTTCATGGCGGGTCCGGGCAATACCGTCGAAGCGTCGCTGAGCGCGTCGCCATGATTTTGTCGCCATCCCCGTACCGGCAAGTCCAAGCATGGAGGTTGACCAAGATGATCAAGCGAATTGGAAAACAATGGGGACAAGGCGGCGCGCGGTTGATCGCGCTGGCGCTGTTGATTGCCGCCGCGCTGTCCTCGGTGGCGTCCGCCGATGACTTTTATATTCCCCCGGAGCCGCTGCCTCCGGGAAACCCGGGCGACATTATCCGCGCGCGGCCGGCCCAGGCGGGGCCGCCTTCAACGCGCGCCCTGGCCGATGCCTGGCAGGTCATGTATCGGTCCACGGACGGCATGGGCGAGCCCAACGCCGTCACCGGCACGGTTCTGATTCCCAAGGACTCGGCGTCCGACGGCACGCCGCTCATCGGCTTTGGCCCGGGCACCCAGGGGCCGGCCTTCCGCTGTGCCCCCTCGCGCATGATCGCCAAGGGCGCCTTCTACGAGCAGGCGGCCCTGAACGACATGCTCGAGCGCGGTTACGCGGTAGCGGTCACGGATTACGAGGGCTATAAGCCGGAGCCGGAAACCTCCTACATGGTGGGCCGTGCCATGGGCGCCGCGCTGATCGACGCCGTGCGGGCCGCCCGCCGCCTCCCGGAAGCGGCCCTGCCGGCCAACGGCCCGGTGTTGTTCCGCGGCTATTCCCAGGGCGGCGGCGCCGCCATGTGGGCCGGGCAAATGCAGCCCGCCTATGCGCCGGCGCTGAATCTGGTCGGCGTGGTCGGTGGCGGCGTGCCGGCCAATCTGGGCCAGGTGGGGATTCCCCTCGACGGCCAGGCCGGCTTCGGTGTCTTTTTCTATGCCCTGGTCGGCCAGGATCACGCCTATCCGGAACTGTCCTTGGCGCCCTTTCTCAATCAGACCGGCCGCGAAGCGGTGGCCGAGATGGAAAGCGGGATGTGCGTCCTGGAATTGCTGCAGGGTCTGGCCGGCCAGCGCCTCGCCGACATGACCGACCTTAACCCGCTCACCGGCGAGCGGTTTGCCCGCATCACGGAAAACACCCTGGGCGAGACCCCCATCCCGGTGCCGGTGTTTCAGTACCACGAAGAGCAGGACGGCCTGGTGGCCTTCGGCCAGGCCCGGGACCTGCGCGACGACTATTGCGTTCAGGGCGTGAACTTGACCTGGAAAACCTACGACACCGGCGGCGAATCCGGCGTGATCCGTCATATCAATCTGGTGTATCGCGGCAACGCCGCCGCCAACGCCTTTATCGAGGCGCGGCTGGCGGGCGAGACGACGACACCCAACTGCGATTCGTGAAAGAACCCACTTGATCAAGGAGACGACCTTGGAACCTTCATACTCGGCACCCTGGAAACGCGTGCTCCGCTCGGCGAGCGCCGGCGCGGCGCTGATGGCGCTGGGCGGCGCCGTCTCGGCGGTGCCCGTGGAAATCAATCTGGATTACCACTGCTACTACGAGATCATCGGCTGGCAGCCGATGACGGTGAATGTGGCCTCCGAGATGCCCGAATCGGTTCCGGTGGGCGAGTTCACGCCGGAATTCAATATCGAGGCCACGTCCACGGTCAAGGGCCAGACCTGGACCGGGCTGGCCTCGATTCTGCGGGCGTCCAGCCTGGAAGGCACCGCCAGCGCCGCCTCCCACGTGGGCGGGCCCAACTTCGATTTCCCGCTGCACGTGGACATGGCCATTCCGCGGCAGAACGTACCCGAGGAGGACCCCGGCGAGGCCGGTTTCCAGTTGGCCGGCATCAACGGCGTGACACCGCCGATCCGCTTCCGCGAGGAAAACCTCGGCACCATGACCATCGACGTACGGGACAGGGTGAACCCGCGCGACGGTTATACACCGGAGGAGCTGCAGAACCTGTTTCCCGAGGATGTAAGCGAACGGGATCTGGAGCTGGAAGTGATTGCCCGGCGGGCGGACGGCTCGGTGATCGTGCAAGCGCCGATCACCGATTCGGAAGGGGTGATTCACGCGCCTTGCGTGCTGACGCCGCCGGATCAAGACAGTGTGCTGCATACCTTCGAGGTGACCGACGGAGGCGGCGATCCGCTACCGGATATCGCGGTCAGTTCCGAAGCATTGGATTTCGGACAGGTTGATCTCGGCGTCACGGCTTCCGATACCCTCACGGTGTCCAATAACGGCGAGGCCGCACTGACCGTGGACAGCGTCACCCTGGGCGGTGACGCCGTCGCCGATTTCACGCAAAGCAATCATTGCACCACGGTGGCGGCCGGCGACAGCTGCGCGGTGGAGATCACTTTCACCCCCGGCGCGGAAGGTGTGCGCGCGGCTTCCCTGACGATCACTTCCAACGATCCGGACACGGGGACCCTGGCGGTGCCCTTGGAAGGGCGGGGCATGGCGGTGGCCACGCCGGCTCTCTCCGTGAGCCCCGGCGAACTGAGTTTTGGTGACGTGGAGATCGGCGCCGGCAAGGATCTGACGCTGACGCTCACTAATGATGGCAACGCCGACCTGGCGCTCAATGGGTTGAGCGTGGATACGGGGCCCTTCACGGTCGTCGACGATTGCGGCGCGGCACTGGCGCCGGAGGGCGATTGCACGGCCACCGTGACCTTCGAGCCCCTGACGCAGGGCACTTTATCCGCCACCCTGACGATTGCATCCAATGACCCGGACGCGCCTCACAACGTGGCTCTCGACGGCCAGGGGATCGCCGAGCCCGTGCCGGTGGTCGACGTGGCGCCTGTCGATCTGGATTTTGGCCAGGTACAGGCCGGTGTCGGCAAGATGATGCCGGTGACGGTGTCCAATAACGGCACGGCCGACCTGACAATTGGTGACCTTGCGGTGGGCGGCACCCATGCGGAGGCGTTCGCTTTTTCCAGCGAGTGCGCCACCGTGGCCCCCGGGGCGGATTGCGCCATCGAGGTGCATCTCTCCTCTTCCCGGGAAGGCGTGAAGGCAGGGACCCTGACGATCACCTCCAACGATCCGGAGAGCCCGACCGTGGCCATCGCCTTGAGCGGTGAGGTGACTCCCTTGCCCCAGCCGGACATCGCCGTGCAGCCGCGGGACGTGGCCTTCGGCGACGTTCCGGTAGGCGATAGCCAGGAACGCACCGTCACGGTGACCAACAACGGCAATGCGGATCTGAGCGTCGAAACGATCACCCTGGAAGAGGGCGCCTTCTCGCAAAGCCACGACTGTGACGCTCCGCTAGCGCCGGGCACGGACTGTACCCTGACCCTGGTGTTCCAGCCCGGCGAGGCGGGCGCGCAGAGCGTGACGCTCACCATCACCTCCGACGACCCGGATACCGGCGCGCTGACAGTGTCCCTTAACGGGACCGGCGTGATCGCCGCCGAGCCCGGCCTGTCCCTGGACACGGACGAAATCGTCTTTGGCGATACGGTCACCGGGGAAACCCGCGACCGGGCCATCACCCTGACCAATACAGGCAGCGCAGTGCTCAATGTGAACGCCGTGCGCCTGGAAGGCGGTGATCAGGCCTTCGCGCAAGACAATGATTGCGGTGCGCTGCAACCGGATGCCAGTTGCCGCATCACCGTGTCGTTCAGCCCCGCCGTCGAAGGCGAGCATGCCGGCACCCTCACCATTGAGTCCAATGATCCGGACGGTCCGCTGGCGGTGCCCCTGGTCGGAACCGGTACCGCCGTCGCCACGGCGGAGGTCACGGTCGCACCGAAGAAACTGAATTTCGGTGCGACGGCGCCCGGCAACACCCGCAACCGGGACCTGGTGATCAAGAACACCAGCTCCGCCGACCTGACGCTGGAAATCGCCATCGAGGGAGACAACGCCGACGCCTTCGGTCGTCTCGACGGCGGCGAGTGCGACGGTCTGACCCCGGACGCCACCTGCACCCTGACCGTGAGCTTCAAGCCGGCGAGTCTGGGTCAGCAGGACGCCGCGTTGGTGATCAAGGCGGCGGGCCTGGAGCAGGCCACCGAAGTACCGCTGTCCGGCCGTGGTGTTGAAAACGCCGGTGGCGGTCATCGCCCCGAGGACGATGACGACGACGACGGGGTGCTGGGTATCGGGGGTACCACGCCCTTGATGTTGGGGCTGCTTCTGCTGCTGGTCGGCAGGCTCACCCGGGGCCGGCATCAGCGGTGAAAGTAGTCGGTTAGGCCGAATCCTCGAATCCGTTCGGCCACCCGGTCCCGCATCGTACTGATACGGGGCCGGGTCTTTTTATTACAAGAAACTGGAGAAACCAGATGCGACTCAACCTTTGTTCCCGAACCCGTTATCGAACTGGCCTGGCTGTGCTGGGGGCTCTTTTTCTGAGCCCGAGCCTGGCCCTGGCGAACATGGGCAACACCGCCACCA
>CAZKWA010000002.1:47296-93635 GCA_964556345.1 uncultured Alcanivorax sp. | reverse complement strand
GCTTCGCCCCCGCCACCGACCTGGCCGATGACCTGCTGCGCAAGGGCGTCGCCTTCCGCGACGCCCACGAGATCGTCGTCAAGGCGGTGGCGCTGGGCATCGAAAAGAAAAAAGATTTGAGCGATATGAGCCTGGCCGAGCTGCGCCAGTTCAGCGATCAGATCGACGAGGATGTCTTCGAGGTCCTTACCCTGGAAGGCTCGGTGAGCGCCCGCGACCATATCGGCGGCACCGCCCCGGATCAGGTGCGCGCCGCCGTGGCCCGCGGCCGTCAGGCCCTGTAACGCCGAGGGCGGACAACATCGCCAACAAACGCCGGGGGATAGTTTGAATATTTTTGCCAGGTTCGCGGCCCGGCTTGCGATTCATTTTGTTTTCACGACGGTCAGCGTCCTGTTGCTGGTCTATTTGCTGTTGCTGGCCTTCAATAAAAAGATTCTCTCGCACGATACCCGCATCGTTCGTGCGTTGACGGAGCAGTTTGCACCGCCGAATGATTGGCGTGAGCCTGTGGCGGTGCATGAGGTGCCGCCCTTTATCGATACCACCTGGGCCAAACCGGAATTTTCGCTCCCCTATTACGGCGATTACGACATTGAGTTCATCGTTAACGCCAAAGACTTCATTCCCTTGAACCAGATCCACGGCATGGCTTTGAACGCGTACATCAGCTGCAGCAACCCCGACAAAGTCTCCGGTTACGCGGGCCGATACGGCCATCGGATGGTGGGATACGGCGACGAATCGATTAACGCGAACGCGCACGCCGAAAAACTCGAAGAGATTCAGAAGCCCTATGGCGTGGGTTACAAGCTGGGCACCTTCCACGCCGGCGGCGACCTGCCTCTGAACAAGCCCGTCCTTTGCCAGATCCGGTTAACGGAGTGGGTATTACGGAACGGGCCTGGTCACCTCTACGTGACGCGGTCACGCGACACCGGCTTTTGGTGAATAAAAGCCGATGTCGCGTCAGTGGCGCCGTTAAACGGCTTCACCGGTGCCCGAACACGGACCCGCGCGGAGCACGCCGCGCCCGGCCCAGCCCCAGAGCGAAGAGCAACAATCCCCAGCCCAACGCACCGCCACCGCCGGAATCGTCGTCAGTGGCCGGGGGCGTGTCGGGACCGCCATCCAGCGGCGTCTTCTCGATTTCGAACGCGTCCACCTCGCCACCGTTCACGTCGTAGGCCCGGTAGCGCAACTCGCCGCCGTCGATATCAATAACCTGATAGGTGGCCAGGTCGGCGAGCATTACGGCGGGCTCGACGCCATATTTCTCCTGGAAGCCACCCACTTCATAGAATTTCGTGCCGGAATTGGCCACCAGATAGACCGTGCCCTCCCCTTCCGGCACGACTTCACCGCCTTTCA
The DNA here is from genome assembly GCA_964556345.1 of uncultured Alcanivorax sp. Classification (GTDB taxonomy): domain Bacteria; phylum Pseudomonadota; class Gammaproteobacteria; order Pseudomonadales; family Alcanivoracaceae; genus Alloalcanivorax. The sequence continues at coordinate 92,264 of CAZKWA010000002.1, read as the reverse complement.
TGGGCTGGGTGCGCAGATAGGCGTGGGTGTGGCCCTGCAACATCAGATCCACGCCATGGCGATCAAGCACCGGCAGAAAGGCGTCGCGCAACTCCGGCTCGTCCTGGGTCGGTCGCGACCCGTAGATGGGCTGATGAATCGCCACGATCTTCCAGGTGGTATCGGCGCCGGCCAGCTGCTCATCAAGCCAGGCCGCCTGAGCGGCCAGTTCCGCCTCGCCTTTGAGACTGCCGTCGACGATGGCGAAGAAAGCGTCGCCGTAGCGGAAGCTGTAGAGCCGCTCCTTCATGTCCGCCGGGCCGTTCTCCGGCAGCTTGAACTGCTCCAGATACAACTGCGGATCGCGGCCGTCGTATTCATGGTTGCCGAGTACCGGCACCAGGGCCTGGTCCGAATAGACGCCTTCGCTGGCATGGAAAAAGGCATCCCATTCGTGGCGTTGCTGGCCGCGATTGACCATATCCCCGGTCATCACCACAAAGCGGGCGTTGGGTGTATACCGATAGGCCCGTTGCACCAGGGGCTCCCACTCTTCGAAACCGTGCTGTACGTCGCCCATGTACAGGAAGGTAAAGGCCCGCGGGTCCGCCGGATCGGTGGTGAACGTTCGCGGCGCGCTCCAGCCGCCGTCTTCGCCGTTGCCCACGGCGTAAAGGTAGGTGGTGGCCGGCTTCAAATGCTTCAGGGTCACGATGTGCCGGTTCACGGTAGGATCGTTCCCCGGCTCCGGCCGCAGATCCATCAGGCCGCCGGGATAATCGTCGATGTGATCGTACTCGGCAAGGATCTCCGCGCGGGGCGAATCGATCACCACGGGTCCCTCGGACGCGGCCGACAAAAATTCGTCGCCGGCGCCGAAGCCGGTGAACCGGCTCGCTTCCTGGAACACCACCTTGCCGGCGCTTTCGGTGTCCGCGGTTCGCCACTGAATCACCGCCGAAGTGGCGGGATCGTCACCCAGGGTCATCACGATCTGATCCGGCGCCGGCGACGACGGGTACGAGGTGGTCTTGGAAAAATGCACCAGCTGGCCGTCGTCGCGGCGCACGCGCAGTAACTGCACCAGCTGCTGGCCGTCCAGCTCTTCGGGCACGGAGAGAAAATAACGGCTCGGCTCGTCTTCCCAGGCCGGCGTGTTCACCGCCAGGGTGTCGAGATCAAAGAACGGATGATACAGATCACTGATGACCAACTCGTCCGCCGGATTCACCGGCGCCACGGAGATGGCGTTGGACTCGATACTGTAAGGATCGCCCATGTCGTTGATGCCGTTGACACCCAGACCAACCACGCCAGCCGGGAAATCCGCCTGCCAGACTTCCCACTCGCTTTCATGTCGGATCTGCACCGTCAGATCGGTTTTCACGAAGCCCAGGTCCGCCAGCCAGAACGGCGCCGGCACCACCGGATCACGCATCACCGACACCCGCGCCGGCACGTTCACGGAAAAACGAACGAAGCCGGTGCCCAGGGTCTCACGCTCCTGTGGCGTCAGATGGGTCAGCACCTGTTCGGGTGTCATGGCCTCCAGCTCATCGCTGGAAAATTGCTGGAGCAAACGGGATTGAATGTCGAACACGGTTTCACGCACCGTGGGCTCGGGCGTGTTATCCGCTGCCACCAGCGAACACCACAAACACATGGCCAGGGCCGCCACCCGGCCACCCGCGACAAAGACAAAACGCATACGCTATCCCCAGACAGTGATCGACGCCCGGGAATCGCCCCGGTCGATGGCAGCATCAGCGTGCAGACCCGGCGTTGCGGATTGAGGACACTTTAATGTTGTTTTTCTGAAGGCCCGCCAGGCGGGGTCCGGCGGCGCTGACGGTTCAGCGGTTAATCCCTGTTAAATGCGCTGCCCCGCCCCTTCGACATCGGCCCGGACTTGCTAGGCTGACGGTATCGAACCGCAAAGTCGGCGAGGAGACCGCCATGTCCACCCAATCAGAACGCGCGCAAGCACTGCTGCAACGCCACGGACGTACCTTCGCCGCCGAACTGGGTGCGCCGGTGCGTCGCAATACCCCCGCGCCCTTGTTTCAACTGCTTTATTTTTCCCTGCTGACCAGCGCGCCGGTGCAGGCCGGCGTCGCCATGAACGGTGCCCGGGCGCTACGCCGGGCGGGTTGGACCACACCCGACAAACTCGCCCGCAGCACCTGGCGCGAACGCACCGACACCCTCAACCGGGCCGGCTACGCGCGGGTCGACGAAAAAACCGCCTCCCAGCTCGCCGACTTCACCCGGCAAGTACAAGACCGCTACCAGGGTGACCTGCGCCGCCTCCGCGACGAAGCCGACGGAGACGCGAAGAAGGCAAAGCAAGCCCTCAAGCGCTTCACCGGCGTCGGCGATACCGGCGCCGCCATCTTCCTGCGCGAGGTCCAGGTGGCCTGGCCGGAATTTCAGCCGTTCATCGACCCCGCCGCCGCCGGCGCGGCCCGCCGGCTGGCGCTGCCGGAGGATCCACGCAGGCTGGCGCGGCTGGTGCCAAGGGAACAGTTCCCAACGCTGGTGGCGGCGCTGGTGCGGGTGAAGCTGGAACGGGATTACCAGACAGTACTGGACGCCGCCTGAAACCGTCCGTTACCGGGCCACCGATCAGCGCGCGCCACGCTCAGAAAGCGTGGCGCAGGCTCAGGGTGACGCTGCGCGGCGCGCCGAAGTAGGTTTGCCGGGTGCCGCCCAGGCTGGAGTAGTAGTACTCGTCGAACACATTGTCGAGGGTGAGCGTGACGTTCGAGCCGGGGGCATACTGGTAGCCCGCCTGCAGGGTGCTGACGGTGTGATTCGCCTGGGTGGAACGCACGCCCTGGGTTTCGTACCAGATCTGGCTCTGGGCGCGCACGCCGCCACCCACGGAAAAGCCGTCCAGCGGGCCCGGGGCGAAGCGGTAGCGGGTCCAGAACGTGAAGGCGTGTCTTGGCACCTCGCTGTTGAAGATGCCCTCGCCGCCGTCCTTGAACTCGGTGTCGGTGTAGGTATAGCCCGCCTTGAGGTTCCAGCGCGGCAGAATCTCGCCACTGATCTCCATTTCACCCCCCTGGCTGACCACCTCGCCGGACGCGACGGCGTAGCCCGCCCCCGGCGGCGCGGCCGGGTCGGTCATGGCGCGGTTGCGGTCCTCGATGCGAAACAGCGCGGCGTGGGCGTTGACCCGGCGCTGCAGCCCTTCGGCCTTAAGGCCGATCTCGTACTGGCGGCCCTCACGGGGTTCGAGGATCCCGCCGCTGCGATCCTGGGCGGTCTGCGGCGAGAAAATGGTGCTGTAACTGCCGTATACGGAGAGCCGCCGGCTCAGGTCGTGGATGACGCCGGCGTAGGGCACCACCTCCCGGGGCCGGCTTTGCTCGGCCTGGTCGTCGGTGCGGTCACGGGTGTTCCACCAGGCCACCTGCCCGCCCAGCAGCACCGTGGTGTCGGCCCGCGGCCGCAGGCGCACCTGGCCATACAGCGAGGCTTGCTCGGTGGTGGATTCCTCGGTGCTCTCCACCGGCAGGTCCGGCTCCGGCACGTGCACGTTCGGGTCGTAAATGTTCTGGAACTCCATGCCCTGGCCGTAGGTGGAAGCGTTGTAGCCCACGTCGCGGCGGCTTCTCCGCCAATTGGTGCCGACCAGCACTTGGTGCTGGCCGCCGAAGGCGGCGAACGGCAGATTCAGGTGGGCGTCCAGGGCGGTGTCCACCTCGTCGGTCTCGATGGCGATGGGCAGCATGCCCACGCGGCCGGTGTTCGGATCAATGGGCGTGGCGCCCCAGCCCAGGTGCTTGCTGTCCGCGCGCCGGTGCAGGCGCCGGGCGCTCAGGGTGGCGCTGCCGCCGCCATCCAGGGCGTGGGCAAGCTCGGCGAAATAGCTGGTCATGCCGTCGTCCTTGCGGCCCCAGTCCGCGCCCACGAAGGTGGATCGCGGCAGGTGCGCCAGCTCGCCGTTCGGGTACACGGAGACGCCATAGAAGGGCCGGTAGTCCCCGCTCTGGTGGGCGGCGCCGACGGTCAGGGTGGTGGTGGCGCCGAGGTCGTAGGCCAGGGTGCCGTAGACCACCTTCTTCTCCGAATAGACGTAGTCGGTGAAGGACTGGCGGTCGTCGTACACCGCCACCGCCCGGCCGCGCAGGGCGCCGTCGGCGGACAACGGCCCGGTGACGTCCAGCTCGCCACGATAGGCGTCCCAGGAACCGGCGGACAGGGCGCCGCTGGCCTGGAACTGACGCCGGGCGCGCTTGCGCACGAAATTCAGGGTGCCGCCGGGGTCGCCGGCGCCTTCCAACAGCCCGGCCGGGCCACGCCAGATTTCCACCCGGTCGTAGAGCGCCATGTCGAAGAAACTGGTGCTCCAGGTGCCTTTCCCGGCGCCCACCGGCATGCCGTCGATCTGATAGCTGTTGAAGTCGTAACCCCGCGAGGACACGTTCTCCGTGCCGGTCCCGTAGCTGGCCACGGTGATGCCGGTGGCGTAGCGCATGGCTTCACTCAGGGTGTGGGCGTTCTGTTCGTCGAGTTGTTGCCGGGTGATCACCGACACCGACTGCGGCGTCTCGCGCAGGGACTGGGCGCCCTTGCCGATGGTAACGACGTCCGCGGTGTAGGCGCCGCTGCCCTCGGTGCGCCCCGGGTCGGTGGCCACGCTGGCGCCGCGCACCGAGATCGGCGCCAGCCGCCGGCCCTGGTCGGCCACCACGGTGACGCTGCGCGCGCCCTGGAAATCGGCGCGCAGGCCGGTGCCGGCAAGCAACTGGTCGAGGCCTTCCCGGGGCGTGAAGCGGCCCCGCAGCCCGTCGCTGGTTTTGCCGGCGGTGAGCCCGGCATTGATGGACAGCTCCAGGCCGGCGGCCACGGCGAAGCGGTTGAGCACCCGGTCCAGATCCCCGGCGGCGATATCGAACCGCACGCGGCCGCTGTCCGCCGCGCTGCTTTGCGCCCTGGCCGGCGACGAAACGATCAGGGCCGGCACGGCGGCGAGCGTGGCGGCGCACAACGCGACGGCCAGGGTGGCCCGGCCCGGATGGTGAAATACGGTCATGGAATCCCCTTGTCGATGGCGTCGAAACTCAGCGTCTTCTACCTGTGTTCCGAACCAGCCGGGCGATCCCTCAATCTTTTTTCTCGATGCGCACCCAAAGCGGGGTGTGATAACGCACCGTGACCGGCAGAGCGCGCGCCAGCGCCGCCAACGCCCGGTCCGTGTCGGTGAGCGAAAAGACCCCGGTGACCCGCAGCCCGGCCACCTCTGGCCGGTACTGCACCAGGCCGTGGCGGTAGCGCCCGATCTCGGCGGCGAAATCCGCCACCGTCATGCGCTCGGCGACCAATTGCCCGCGTTCCCAGCCCGGGCCTTCGCGGGTCAGCGGGTCCGGCGCGCTGACGCCGGTGGCGGTGAAGGCGGCCCGCTGGCCGGCATCCAGGCGCACCGCCCGGGCGCGGGCGGCGCCATGCAAGGTCACCGCGCCCCGGTAAACCGCCACCCGGGTGTCCCGGTCGGTACGGCGCACCGTGAAGCGGGTCCCCAAGGGCCGCACCGTTCCGTCCCGCGTGCGCACCCGGAAGGGCCTTTCGTCGCCCGCCCCGGTGGTGACCAGCACTTCGCCACGATGCAACCGGATTTCCCGGGCCTCCGGGCTGAAATGCACGTTCAGGGCGGTGTCCGTGTTCAGCACAAGACGGGTGCCGTCGGGCAGGATGTGCGAGCCTGTCTCGCCCACGCCAGTGGCCAGATCGGCGAGCTGGCGCTGCCACAGGCCGCCGCGCGCGCCGCCGTAACCGACGGCGCCAACGGTCAGCACCGTCATCCCCAGACCCAGCAGCTGGCGCCGGGACAGAGGCCCGCGCCGCGCCAGCAGGTCGCTGCGGGCGGCGTGTTCCGGCACCGAGCGCACGGACGTTTCCAGGGCCAGCAGGCGCTGCCAGACCCACTCGTGGTGGGGATCGGCGCTGCGCCAGGCGTCGCAGGCACGCCGGTCCGCCTCGCCGGCGTCCTCGCTGCCCAGCCGTGCCAGCCAGCGGCTGGCCTCGCGCACCACGGCCGGGTCGAACGACGGGCCTTCGATGCTCATGGCCGCCGTTCCAGCGCCGCCCGAAAACACACTTCCAGGGCCCGGGCGATGTATTTTTCCACCGAGGACACGGATACCCCCAGTTGCTCGGCGATGGCGGCGTAGGAAAGCCCGTCCAGACGGGACAGCAGGAAGGCCCGGCGCGGCCTGGCCGGCAACCGGTGCAGCAGGGTGTCGATCTCCACCAGGGTTTCGATCACCTGGGCGCGGGCCTCCTCGGAGGGCGCGTTCGGCTCGGGCAGGTCGCGCAGGGCGTCCAGATAGGCGGCTTCGATGCGCCGCCGACGGAACAGATCGATCATCAAGCCCTTGGCGATGCGCGCCAGGTGCCGGCGGGACTGCTCCGGCGCCGGCAGCTGGCCACGCACCAGCAGGCGCACATAGGTGTCCTGGGCCAGGTCCGCGGCGGTGTGGGAGCAACCGACCCGGACACGCAACCAGCGCGCCAGCCAGCCATGGTGATCGGCGTAGAGCACGCCGAGCTCCTGCCGCAACCCTGTTTCCGCCCCGTCCCGTTCCGCCATAAACGCCGCGCGGCCCCTTGACCGATTGCCCACCGAAAGGGCTCAATATAAATAATAACCATTCTCATATCAATCCGGCGGCCGCCCCCGGGGAGGCCGCCATCGTCCCGCGCTGATTTTTTCAGTGCCCGGACACTGATACGCTGCGCCGGAGCGGCTATACTCCCGACCTCACCGCTGATCCCGGAGTTTTCCCAATGCGCGCATTCGGTGTAGTGATGATCGCCGTACTGCTGGCCGGCTGCGGCCAGAAAGGCCCGCTCTACATGGCCGGCGAACGGCCCGAGGCGGCCCAGCCGATCGGCGGCGATCGCCTGGACGGCAATGCCGATAACGACGACTCCTCCCAGGACGACGACGAGCAGAAATGACCATGGACCCCTTCTCCTACCGCGATGGCGAGCTGTTCGCCGAAGAGCTGCCCGTGACGCAACTGGCGGAGCGCTTCGGCACGCCGCTGTATCTGTATTCCCGGGACGCTCTGGAGGCCCATTACCACGCCTTCGACGACGCTTTCGGCGAGCATCCGCACCGGGTCTGCTACGCGGTCAAGGCGAACAGCAACCTCGCGGTGCTGCAGGTGCTGGCCCAGGCCGGCGCCGGCTTTGACATCGTCTCCGGGGGCGAGCTGGAGCGGGTGCTGCGCGCCGGCGGCGAGCCGCGCAACATCGTCTTCTCCGGGGTCGGCAAAACCGCCGGGGAAATGGCCGACGCACTGAAAGTGGGGATTCATTGCTTCAATGTGGAGTCCGCCGCCGAGCTGGAGCTGCTGAATCTGGTGGCCGGCGAGCTGGATCGGGTGGCGCCGATCGCGATCCGGGTGAATCCGGACGTGGACGCCCAGACCCATCCCTATATTTCCACCGGCTTGAAAGAGAACAAGTTCGGCGTCGACATTCAGAAAGCCCCGGCGCTGTACCAGCGCGCCGCGGAATTGCCGCACATCCAGGTGCTGGGCATCGATTGCCATATCGGCAGCCAGCTCACCCGCCTGGCGCCGTTCGAGGACGCCCTGGAGCGGGTGCTGAAATTGCTCGGCGACCTGCAGGCCCTGGGCATCGAGATCCACCACCTGGATCTGGGCGGCGGCCTGGGCGTCACCTATCAGGACGAGACCCCGCCGGCGCGCTCCGAATACGTGGCGGCGCTGCTCAAGCACATCCCCGGCGACCTGCCGGTGCACATCGAGCCGGGCCGCTCGATCGCCGCCAACGCCGGGCTGTTCGTCACCCAGGTGCTGTTTCTCAAGCCCACCGAACACCGCAACTTCGCGGTGGTGGACGGGGCCATGAACGACCTGATCCGCCCCAGCCTGTACGCCGCCTGGCAGGAGATCGTGCCGGTCAAACCCCATGACGCCGACTGCCGCGACTGGGACATCGTCGGTCCGGTATGCGAGACCGGCGACTTCCTCGGCAAGGACCGGGCCCTGGCGCTGGAGCCCGGCGATTACCTGGCGGTGCGTTCCGCCGGCGCCTACGGTTTCGTGATGGCGAGCAACTACAACAGCCGCAACCGGCCGGCGGAAGTGATGGTGGACGGCGACCAGGCGTTCCTGGTGCGCGCCCGCGAGACCGTGGACGAACAACTGCGGCTGGAAACGCTGCTGCCCTAGGCTAGCGGGCGGCGTGCTCCAGCAGCACGCCGCCGTCGCTCTCCAGCAGGTAACCGCCACCGCCCTGGCTGAGCTTGCCGTGCAGAAACGGCAACGCGTCCTCCATTTGCCCCGCCAGGGTCCAGGGCGGGTTGAGCACCACCAGCCCGGACCCGGTCATGCCCCGGGCGGCGCCGTCATTGAGCACGTTCAGCTCCAACCGCAGACGCTTGTCGGCCAGCGCCATCAGGGCGCGCGCCAGATGATCCGCCCGGCGGCGCTGCAGCATCGGGTACCAGACCACGAAGCAACCGGTATTGAACCGCTTGATCGCCTCGCGCACGCCGGCCACGGTGGCGCGGTCGTCACCGCTCAATTCGTAGGACGGGTCCACCAGCACCAGGCCGCGCTTGTGCGCCGGCGGCAGCAGCGCCTTCACGCCCGCCCAGGCGTCCTGCTTGTAGACCCGCACCCGGCGGTCGCCGCGAAAATGGGCCTCCAGCAGGGCCGCGTCGGTGCTGTGCAGCTCGGTGACCTGCAGCCGGTCCTGGTCGCGCAATAGCGCGACGCTGATCGCCGGCGAACCCGGGTAATGGCTGAGCCCGCCCGGCCGGCTGAAACGCCCGACCAGATTCAGGTAGCGGTTGATCACCGGCAGGCCGGTGCTGGCGCCGTACAGGCGTGCGATGCCCTCCTGGTATTCGCCGGTCTTCTGCATGTGCTCGGACGCCACCTCATAGACCCCGGCGCCACCGTGGGTGTCATGCACCACGAACGGCTTGTCCTTGAGCAGCAGGTGGTCAAGCACCGACACCTGCACCAGGTGCTTGAGCACATCGGCGAAATTGCCGGCGTGGTAAGAGTGGCGATAGGAAAGCATTGCGACATCCGGCGGTTGGGTGCGTGCATTGTAGACGACTTGAAAGTCGAAAGCGGGCCTTGTGGGAGCGGGCCTTGCCCGCGAAAGGAAGCAAAGCTTCCGGCAGGATACCAGAGACCTCTCTAACGGCAGCACCAACAACCTCTCTGGGATCCTGCCGGGTGGCGAAAGCCACCCTTTCGCTTGCAGGCAAGCTCCTACAGGCCGGGCTTCGTGAGCAAGGTTGTTGCCTCCGCTGTTCCTTGCCCGCCCGCGGCCTTACAATAACGCTTTCTTGTAACCGACTCCGGACGCCGCCATGCGACTCCGCTTTACCAAAATGCACGGCCTGGGCAACGACTTCCTGGTGATCAACGGTTGCGAGCAGCCGCTGCCCGAGGACGGCCCCCCGTTGCCGGTGGCGGAGCTGCGCCGGCTCGGCGACCGGCATTTCGGGGTCGGCTTCGATCAGATGCTGGTGGTGCAGCCGCCCCGCCACGAGGGCGTGGATTTCCGCTACCGGATCTTTAATTCCGATGGCTCGGAGGTCAATCAGTGCGGCAACGGCGCCCGCTGCTTCGCCCGCTTCGTGCGCGACGAAGGGCTCACCGACAAGCACCGCATCCGGGTGGAGACCGCCGCCGGCGAAATGACCCTGAACGTCACCGACGACGGCCTGGTCACCGTGGACATGGGCGCGCCGCTGTGGGCGCCGGAGGCGATCCCCTTCCTCGCCAGGCAGGAGGCGGACACCTACGTGCTGGTCTCCGGAAGCAACGCCTATGAAATTTCAGCGGTGGGCCTGGGCAACCCGCACCTGGTGATGCTCACCGAGAATGTGGACAACGCCCCGGTGGCCACCCTGGGCCCGGAACTGGAGCACCACGAGCAGTTCCCCGAGCGCGTCAACGTGGGCTTCATGCAGATCGTCAGCCGCCGCGAGATCCGTGTGCGCGTGTTCGAGCGCGGCGCCGGGGAAACCCTGGCCTGCGGCTCCGGCGCCTGCGCCGCGGTGGTGTGCGGCCAGCGCCGCGGCCTGCTCGACGACACCGTCACCGTGCATCTGGCCGGCGGCGACCTGCAGGTCCACTATGACGGCAGCGGCGGGATCCGGATGACAGGCCCCGCCAGCCGTGTCTATGATGGCGAAATCGACGTAGCGGGCCCGCACAGCGCCCCCACCACGGAGCCTTCGGCATGACCGACGAGACCAAGCTGAGCGCCGACAAGGTGGCCGCCTTTCTGCGCCAGAACCCGGAATTCTTCCAGCAGCGTTCCGACCTGCTGGAACTGATGCGCCTGCCGGACCCGCGCGGCCCGGCGGTATCGCTGCTGGAGCGCCAGGCGGCGATTCTGCGCGAGCGTAATCAGGAGCTGCGCGAGCGGCTCAACGGCCTGATCGACGTGGCCCGGGAAAACGACCAGCTGTTCGAGCACACCCGCCGCCTGACCCTGGCGCTGCTGGAAGCGCGCAGCACCGACAAGCTGCTGCGCCAGTTGCTGCGCAGCCTGGAAGATGAATTCCGCTGCGACACCGTGGCCCTGCTGCTGCACGACCGGGAAGCCAAGCTGCTCGGCGAGGTGCGCAAGCAGGTGCGGTTCGTCGACCCGGACGACCTGCCGCCGCCGCTGGCGCCGCTGCTACGCACCGGCAAGGCGGTGTGCGGCGTGCTGCGCGGCGAGGAGCTGCAGGCGCTGTTCCAGGACCAGGCCGAGCAGGTGCGCTCCGCCGCCGTGGTCCCCCTGGAGCACAACGGCCGGCTGGGTATTCTCGCCATCGGCAGCCGCGACGCCATGCACTTCCGCAGCTCCATGGGCACCCTGTTCATCACCCATATCGGCCAGGTGCTCAGCCGCCGGCTGGTGGACGTCTGTCGGCCGGCCTCGCCGCGCCCGGCGCAACGTGCCTGAGCGCGGCGACGACACCCTGACCGCCTTCGTGCGCCATCTGGCCAGCGAACGGCGGCTGTCCCCGCACACCGTCAAACACTACCAGCGCGACCTGGAACGGGCCGCCGGCCATCTGCCGCCCTGGACCCAAGTCACGGTGCACGACGTGCGCGCCCTGGTGGCGCGGCTGCACCGCCAGGGCCTGGGCGGGCGCAGCCTGCAACGCCTGCTGTCCACCCTGCGCACCTTCTACACCTGGATGAACCGCGAGGGCCTGGCCCGGGACAACCCGGCCCTGGACGTGCGCGCGCCGAAAAGCGGCCGGCGCCTGCCCAAGGCCCTGGACGCGGACCAGACCCGCCAGCTGCTCGACGCGGAAGGCGGCGAGGGCCCCCTGGCCCTGCGCGACCAGGCGATGCTGGAATTGCTGTACGCCTGCGGGCTGCGCCTGGCGGAGTTGATCAGTCTGAACCTGGACAGTATCGATCTGGCCGGCGCCCAGTTGGTGGTCACGGGCAAGGGCAACAAAACCCGCTGGCTGCCGGTGGGCACCCCGGCGCTGAAGGCGGTGCGCGCCTGGCTGAAAGCCCGCCCTCTGTTCACCACCGACGCCGACGAACCGGCCCTGTTCCTGAGCCAGCGCGGGCGGCGCATCAGCCCCTCCAGTGTCCAGCAGCGGCTGCGCCGGGCGGCGCTGACCCGGGGCCTGGACGACCATCTGCACCCGCACAAACTGCGCCATTCGTTCGCCACCCATGTGCTGGAGTCCTCCGGCGACCTGCGCGCCGTGCAGGAATTGCTGGGCCACGCCAACCTGAGCACCACCCAGGTCTACACCCATCTGGATTTCCAGCACCTGGCGAAAATCTACGACGGTGCCCACCCGCGCGCCCAGCGGCGCGAGGAAGACGACTGAACCGCAACCCCTTATCATTGGCGACATGACCGGACTGAAACTGATCACCTTCGACCTGGATAACACCCTGTGGCCGGTGGACGAGGTGATACGGCAGGCGGAAAAGACCTGCAGCGAGTGGATCGCCGAGCACCACCCCTCGGCCGCCGCCGCCCTCACCGCGGAACGGGTTCGCGCGGTCCGCGACCAGTTGGTGCGCGAGCACCCGGACTACCTCAATAACCTGACCCGGCTGCGCCGCGACGCCATGGCCCAGGCGTTCATCGACGCCGGCTTCAAGAACCAGGAAGCGCGTCATATCGCCGCCGACGCCTTCCAGGTGTTCCACGACGCCCGCAACCAGGTGACGTTTTTCCCCGGCGCGCTGGAGGTGCTGGAAACTCTGGCGGACAGCTACACCCTGGGCGCGCTCAGCAACGGCAACGCCGATCTCAAGCGAATCGGCATCCGGGAGTTGTTCGGCTTTCACCACTCCGCCGAGACCATCGGCCGGCGCAAACCGGATCCGGACATGTTCCAGGCCGCGCTGCACAGTGCGGGGGTAAAACCGGAGCAGGCGCTGCACGTGGGCGACCACCCGGTAGAGGACGTGGAGGCGGCGCGCCGGCACGGCTTCCACGCGGTGTGGGCGAACCTGATCGACCTGCGCTGGCCCGGCGACCTGGACCGGCCCGATCACCACATTCACCATCTGCGCGAGCTGACCGACCTGCTGCCTTTGTTCGATAATTGAAGCCGCCCCACCGAGAGACCCATGACCGATACCCGCCGCCAACTGACACACCTGCTCGACGACATGCAGAGCGAACTGCAAAGCCTGGGGCTTTGGGAGGGCCACCCCCCGGAGCCGGAAGCGTTCGAGAGCGCGACACCGTTCTTCGCCGACCGCATGCATTTCAGCCAGTGGCTGCAATGGGTGTTCATCGCCCGCTTCCGCGCCCTGCTCGCCGAAGAGCGCCCGCTGCCGGCGCAGTGCGACGTGGCCCCCATGGCCGAGGAAGCCTTGAAAGAACTGCCCCAGGACACCGAAAACCTGGTGGCCCTGCTGGTCGAATTCGACGACCACTTCTAAACCTGTGCGAGCGGGCCCCGCCCGCGAAAGGCAAGCGAAGCTTGCCGGCAGGATGCCAGAGAGGTGTCTGACGGCAGCAGCAAAAGCGCCTCTGGAATCCTGCCGGGTGGCTAACGCCACCCTTTCGCTTGCAAGGCAAGCTCCCACAAAACTCCAGCTTCGTAGAAAGGTGAGGCGTCAGCAATAACCCGGAGCGGTGGAATTTCCCACTGGAGAGAACCCAATCGCCCCGCCAAAATGCGATGAAGCCGTTCTAAGCCATTCGCTGGCCGGGACGCCCCTCCCGGATCAGGCTGTCGGCGAGCAGCGCCAGCCAGGCGTCTTCGTCGTCGCCGGCCGACAGGGTCCACAGCCAGCGGCCCTGCGCATCCAATCCTTCCAGAGCGGTGACCACCCGGCCCGGGCCCGGCCGGCGCAGCCGCCAGACGCTGGCCACCCGACCCATATCCAGCGACACCAGCACGCCGTTATGGGCCAGATGGCAGTGGCCTTTCTGCCAGCGCGGCGGCGACCAGGGCGCGCTCAGGCACAGCCGCACACCGTTATTGCCGGTGCACACGGTGAAGGCGTGCTGGCGCTGGCCGGCCAGCGCCAGCAGCGCCGGCACCGTTTCCATGCGCACCAGGCAGGCGAACTTGTCGCGCACCGCCTGATAGAGCACCTGGCGGCGGTCGCCCAGACCGGCCATCAGGTCGCGGAAGCCGTCGTCATCGAGCTGGGACCATTGCCGCTCCAGTTCGGCCACCGCCGGCGGGCCGGCGAATCGATAACGGCGCGGCGGCGGCGCCCCCAGCTGGCGTTGATCCGGGTGCAGCATGGCGCACACCAATTCCTCGAACGCCAGCCCGCCGGTTTCCGGCGCCACCGCCATTTGCTGAACCGGGGCGCCGTAGCGGTCGAAAAACAACAGGCTGCGCGCCGGCAGGTCCGCCACCGGCGCCAGCACCGCCATCACCGAATGCCACAGCGGCAGGTTCAGTTGCTGGCTGAGCCGGCACTGTTCGCCCCGGGATTCCAGGCAGGCTTCGTCGTCCAACAGAGCCGGGTAGCGCATCGACTGGGACACCCGGGCCCCGTCGGCGAAGGTGGTGACCACCAGGGCGCCGAGCCGGTAGAGCCCCTTGAGAATCGCCAGGGGTTCGTCTTGCAGCCGCAGCACCCGGTCGCCAAGGGCGGCGCGGCAATGGTGGAAAGTCGTGGACGCGTCCTTCGCGGACGCCAGGGTGGTGACCGTCACAGCGGACCTCCTGTGCTAAGAGGGTGTGGGCAGCTGGCGACGGCTGGCTTTCCACGGTCAGGGAGAACAAGGTCGCGACGGGGCCGTCCGGCCCCGCTACTTGGTGAGAATCAGCCGGTTGTTGGCGGTACGGCGCAGCAGATAGCGCTCGCCGCCGTGCTCGATCCAGAGCTTACCTTCGCGGTTGAGCAGCGCCACGCTGGTCGCCACGCTGTCCTCGCTGATGGCGATGCTGCGGCCCTCTTTGTTGTTGACCGCGGCGACGGGCGCCTTCCGGGGTGCAACGGTTCCTTGGGTCATGACGGTTCTCCTTGAGAAGAAAAGATATCGCGGCTCGAATGAATATGAGAATGATTATCATTAACTAACCCTATGCCGTCAAGCACCCCCGCGCGACGAGCAAACAATTTTTAACAGCGCACCGCTTAAAGGCTCCGCTTTGGCGACCGGCGGCCCTGGAGCTTGTCGTTCTAACCGCCTAGACTGATCCCATGAATACAGCCATCGCCTCAAAAGCCATCGAAACGCCCCAGGAAAAGCTGGCGGCGATCCTCGACAGCCATCAACCGCGCAGCCTGCTGACCGTGAGTCTCAACCCGGTGCCAGTGGCGCAACACTGGTGCGAAGACCACGATTGCGAACTGATCAGCATTCAGGAGCAGGACCCGTTCAAACAGCTGGAGGCGGTACGCCGCGTGGACATGGCGGTGGTCGCCGACCAGCTCGAATACATGAACCGCAAGGACGGCGAAGCCCTGCTCGGCCTGCTGCGCAACCTGCACACCGATTCCATGGTGGCGGTCTACCAGCCGCGTCTGGCGCCGGAGAAGCTGCGCTGGCCGCACAACGGCTTTCTCGCCCTGGGTTGCCGCGAGGAAGGCCACTTCGCCCAGGACGGTCGCGAGCTGGATATCTACAGCTACGACCTGGACGACTATAATTTCCGCCGGACCTGGAACAACCCGCGCTTCTGGGCAAACCCGGAGAACTGGGGAAAGTACTGGTGGTAAGCCGCTCTTGATCCTGCAACGCCTCAAAGAGTCATTTTATTTCTGGCGCCGCCATCTGGCGGCGCTGTTCCTTATCAGCGCCCCCTTCGCGGTGATCGGCGAGGCGTTCCAATGGCTGGTGGGCCCGGTGATCGTCAACGACGCCGGCGGCCAGGTGGTCGGCTTCAATGTCGCCAGCATGCTGTTCCTGATGATGCTGCGGCCGCTCGCCGAGGGCGCCCTGATCTTCCAGCTGTCGATCATTCAGCGTGGTGACAACCAGGGCCCCTGGCACAGCATCCTCGCCGCCTTCCTGCGCTTCCCCTATCTGCTGGCCACCTATTTCATCATGGCTCTGGCGGTATCGGTGGGCTGGATGCTGCTGTTCTTCCCCGCCTTCTGGGTGTACGCCCGGCTGTGCTTCGCGCCCTTCCGGGTGATGCTGCGCGGCGATACACCCTTGAACGCACTGCAGACGTCGTTCGCCCGCAGCGGGCCCTGCCAGTGGCCGCTGCTGGCCACGATCCTGCTCGCCGGCCTGCTGGTGTTCGCGGTGGCCGGCTTCACCAACAGCCTGTTGGTGGGCGTGATCGGCGATCACCCGGCGGTGCTGCTGATCGCCAGCCTGGTGGTGAGCCTCGCCGCCACCCTGGTCAACGTGGTGGCGTTCCGCTTCTGGACCCTGCACGACCAGGGCTGACCAGCCGCCAGGCCCGAAACCCCTCGTCACTGCCCAGCTGCCGCGCCGCCCGCCGCAGCCTCTCCCGGGTGATGTGGGCGATGGTCGGCCAGCGCGGATCGCCGGTGGGCTCCGCCCTCTGTACCAGCAGAAACCGGCGCCGCCCGCCGTCGGCCTGGTTCTGGGCAAGCACCGCGTGCCCGGTGGTGCCACTGCCGGCGAAGAAATCCATCACCAGATCCCCGGGGCCGGTGGCCAGACGCAGCAGAAAGCGCAGCAAGGCGGTGGGCTTGGGATAGGTAAAGGGCACCCGGGCACCGAACAGCGCCTGCAGTTCGCGGGTTCCGCCGCGGGCGGTGCCGAAGGTGGCGCCATCCAGCCAGGTGGCGGCCACCTCGCCGAACGCCTCTTTCTCGCCGAGGAACACCTTGAGCTGGGGCCGGGCGCGGCCGCGCCGGCCGAACAGGATACGCCCCTCCGCCTGGAGGCGCGCGAAGCGCTCCGGCCCGGTCCGCCAGCAGCGCCCGGGCGGCGGCAGGAACACCTGGCCGGTGTCCGGGTTGGTGATCGGATAGGTCAGCGCCGGGCGCACATTGGGGGCGTCGAAGGGGTCGGCTTTCCAGGGGCCGCGCGGGTCGTCGTCCGGATTGGCGTAGCGCCCCACCCGCACCGCCAGCGGCCAGGCCGCGAACCCGGGCAGGGTCCGCCAGTGCGCCTGGTTGGCCGCCGTGAGCCGGCGCTGCGCCTGGCGCCGCAGCCGCGCGTAGGCGACCACGTACTCATGCTGCACGCAAAGATCGGTATCGTTCTGGCGGGAGGTGCGCGACTGCCAGGGGAACATGGCGACAAAATTCCGCGAGCCGAAAATCTCGTCGAGCACCAGCCGCAGGGTATGCACCTCGTGGTCATCGATACTGACGAACAGCACCCCGTCCTCGCGCAACAGCTCACGGGCCAGCACCAGACGCGGGTAGATCATGTTCAGCCAGCGACCGTGCAGGCAACCTTCCCCGAGGTCGTCGGGGTCCGCGCCGGCGGGGCGCCGGTCGCGGAAATTATCCGCGTAGAGAAAGTCGCCGCCGGTGTTGTAGGGCGGGTCGATGTAGATCATCTTCACCCGGCCCCGATAGCGTTTTCGCAAACGCTTGAGCACCGGCAGGTTGTCCCCTTCGATCACGCCGTGCGGCACCCGGTCCGCGGTCAGGGACGCCTCGCGGCACGGGCGCAACACCGTGTCGGCGGGC
The DNA here is from genome assembly GCA_964556345.1 of uncultured Alcanivorax sp. Classification (GTDB taxonomy): domain Bacteria; phylum Pseudomonadota; class Gammaproteobacteria; order Pseudomonadales; family Alcanivoracaceae; genus Alloalcanivorax. The sequence goes on along the minus strand of CAZKWA010000002.1, from coordinate 75,207 downwards.
CGCGCCAGCGCCGCCAGCATCGCCGCCTTGCCCGGCCAGGTGAAGGCGTAGGCCTCAGCGGGCCAGCCGTCCTCCCCCGGTTCCCGGACCGCCAGCGCGGCCGTTGCATCCCGCCGTCCCTGCTCATCCATTCCCTATCCATGCCCTTGCACATCCTCTCCGCGCAAAGTATAAACACATAAATTAGCGCAAAAGCAATGCAATGATATTGCTGTTACGCAAACACAAAGAGTCAAAACCCAAAAGCGCAGAGGGAATTGCAATGATGGACGTTGGAGGCATCCTCAGAGAGCAGCGTTGGAACCGGAACGAAACCCTGCAAGTGGTGGCGGCCCGGGCCCACACCGACGCCGGGAACCTGTCACGCATCGAACGTAACAAGCAGCAAGTGACCGTGGTGCAACTGGTGCGGCTTTGCGATGCGCTGGCTCTGCCGCTGGATGAATTCGCCCGCCGGCTGGACGCGATGCGGTCGCGCCAGGTGCGTGATCCGGCGGGCGGCTTCGACAGCACGCGCCGACGGCTGGCCCCGGGCCCGCCGGTGCTGACCGGCGACCCCCGGCAAGCCTGACGCCGCCGGTCGTTCCGCCGCCAAGGGGGTCCTCCTTGAGGCGGCGCGCCTTGCGCCGATTCAACCCTGACGCCCCCGTATTTGCTAATACGCAATACAAATAATTTGCGCCATTGCAATTAACACATTGAGGATGCAAGAGCGCATTCCGAATACTGGGCGGCATGGATATCGGCGGCATTCTCAAAGCAAGGCGCGTGCGCAGGGACGAAACCCTGGAAGACGTGGCGTTTCGGGCGGGTACCGACGCGGGCAATTTGTCCCGCATCGAACGCAATCGTCAGGATGTTTCGGTACAACGTCTGGGACGTTTGTGCGACGCCCTGGAAATGTCGCTCACCGAGCTGTTCGAGGAATTGGAAGGCAAAGCCAAGACGCCGCATCTGCGCGACCCGACCAGCGCCTTCGACAAGGACACCCGCCAGTTGATCAAACTGTCCGATAAGCTCAACACCACCGGCCGCCGCTTGCTGATTGATGTCGCCGCCCGGCTCGGCGAGACCAAAGGGCTTTACTGAGCCCGATCGTAAACGATGAACGAGTAGTCGTAGGGGTTGGGCCCTTCCGCCGCGTAGTCCTCGCGGGCCACTTCGCGCCATTGCTCGGGGTCGAAGTCCGGGAATCGGGTATCGCCCTCCACGTCGGCGTGCACCTGGGTCAGATAGAGACGGTCCGCGCGCGGCAGCGCCAGGGCGTAGATCTGGGCGCCGCCGATCACCACCACTTCGTCGTGCCCCTCCACCACCACCAGATGCCCCGCCAGCTCCAGCGCCTGGTCCAGATCCGCCACCACCTTGGCGCCCGGCGCCGAATAATCCGGCTGGCGGGTAATCACGATATTGGTGCGCCCGGGCAGCGGGCCCTTCAGGGATTCCCAGGTATTGCGTCCCATGATAATGGGTTTGCCGAACGTCACTTTCTTGAAGTACTTGAGGTCGTTGGGCAGATACCAGGGCAAGGCGTTGTTGCGCCCGATCACATTGTTGGCGGCCTTGGCGGCCATCATGGCTAAGCGGAAGGTCATGGTGATTCCTTGTTTCACGGGCGCGCTGGCGTCATACCGCGATGGGCGCCTTGATGCCGGGGTGCGGGTCGTAGCCTTCCAGGGTGAAGTCCTCGAAGCGGAAGGCGTAAAGGTCGCGGACCGCCGGGTTCAGTTTCATGGTCGGCAGGGCACGCGGCGCGCGCGCCAGTTGCGTGTCCGCCTGATCGAGATGGTTGCTGTACAGGTGCGCGTCACCGAGGGTGTGCACGAACTCGCCGGGCCGCAGATCGCAGACCTGGGCGATCATCAGTGTCAGCAGGGCGTAGGAGGCGATATTGAAGGGCACACCCAGGAAGATATCGCCGCTGCGCTGGTAGAGCTGACAACTCAGCTTGCCCTCGGCCACATAGAATTGGAACAAGCAGTGGCAGGGCGGCAGCGCCTGGCGGCCATTGGCGGCGTTTTGCCGCGGTGACAGGCGCGGGTCCGGCAGCACCGCCGGGTTCCAGGCGCTCACCACCAGCCGGCGTGAATCCGGGTTGCGGCGGATCTCCGCCACCACCTCGTCGATCTGGTCGATGACACCGCCGTCGACGGTGGGCCAGCAGCGCCACTGCTCGCCGTACACCGGGCCCAGGTCGCCTTCCGGGGTGGCCCATTCGTCCCAGATGCTGACGCCGTTTTCCTTGAGATAGGCGATGTTGGTGTCGCCGGCCAGGAACCACAGCAGCTCATGGATGATCGACTTGAGGTGCACCTTCTTGGTGGTCACCAGGGGAAACCCCTCCGACAGGTCGAACCGCATCTGATGGCCGAACAGCGAATAGGTGCCGGTGCCGGTGCGGTCGCCTTTGTACACGCCCTGATGGCGGGCCCTGTGGAGCAGATCCAGATATTGCTTCATGGCGTCAGCCTCTCTTCAGTGCCGGGCGGTCGTCGTGCTTGTAGGCCCAGGCGATCATGGCGGCGCCGACCACGATCATCGGAATGCTCAGCAGCATGCCCATGGTCAGCCAGCCCCCGGCCAGGTAGCCAATATGCGCATCCGGTTCGCGGAAGAACTCCACGAAGGTGCGCGCCAGCCCGTAGCCAACCCCGAACAGGCCGGTCACCGCCCCCGCCGGACGCGGCCGCGCGGAGTACAGCCACAGCACCAGGAACAGCACGATGCCTTCCAGGAAAAACTCATACAGCTGGGAGGGGTGGCGGGCCACGCCCATGGGGTCGGAGGGGAACACCATCGCCCAGGGCGCGTCCGAGGGCCGCCCCCACAGCTCACCGTTGATGAAATTGCCGAAACGGCCGGCGCCCAGACCGATGGGCACCACCGGCACGGCGAAATCGGCCACCGAAAAGTAGCGCTTACCGAACTTGCGCGCCAGCAGCCAGAAGGCGAACAGCACGCCCAGGGCGCCGCCGTGGAAACTCATGCCGCCGGTCCAGATCGCGAACAGCCAGAGCGGGTCGTCGAGGAACTTGCCGAAATTATAAAACAGCACATAGCCGACCCGGCCGCCCAGGATCACGCCCAGCGCCACATAGAACACCAGGTCGCTGACCTGATCGCGGGTCCAGCCGCTGTCGGGCCGCCCGGCGCGCCACGTCAGCAGCAACCAACCGCCCACGAAACCCAACAGGTACATCAGGCCGTACCAGTGAATCTGCAGCGGCCCCAGGGCTATCGCCACCGGGTCGATCTGGGGAAACTCCATGCCAATACTCCATCAGCGCGGCCCACGGGGCAGCGTCAGTTGAGGATCAATTCCATGCCGATCACGATCAGTACGCCGGCGAAAATGCGTCTCAGGGTGGCCGAGGGCAACCGGTGGCTGAGCCGCGCCCCCACCCGTGCCATGGGGAAACTGGTCACCACGATGGCCAGCGCCGCGGGCAAATACACATAGCCCAGGCTCCAGGGCGGCAGCTCCGGCCGGCCCCAGCCGGTGGCCACGAAACCGGCGCTGCCGGCCAGCGCGATGGGCAGCCCGCAGGCGGCGGAAATCGCCACCGCATTCTGCATCGGCAGGCGGCACCAGGACAGAAAGGGTACCGTGAGTGAACCGCCGCCGATACCAAACAGGCTGGAGACGGTGCCGATCACCGAGCCCACCCCGGCCAGGCCGGCGCTGCCCGGCACGCGCTCGGGTAAATCCGCCGGGACCTGGGCTCCGCGCCGCCGGCCAAGCAGCATCTGCGCGGCGATCAGCACCGCGAACACGCCGAACAGGCGGGTCAGCGCGGCGCCGGACAAACGATCGGCGATCACCGCGCCGACCAGCGCGCCCACCACGATCCCCCCCGCCAGTCGCCAGGCCAGGGGCCAGCGCACGAAGCCCGCCACATGGTGGGCGCGCACGGAACTGCCGGCGGTGACGATGATGGTCGCCAGAGACGTGCCCACCGCCATCTGCGCCACCACGGCGTCATCAAACCCCAGCGCGTGGAACAGATAGATCAGCGGCGGCACGATCACCACGCCCCCGCCCAGGCCCAGGGCCCCGCCCAGCAAACCGGCGAACACGCCGATCAGGGCGCAGATCAACACAAGCGTCATTCATGTCCCCTGCTGGAAATGGCGGTTATGCTAGCAGCCCCGTTTTGTTATGTCCCAGGGAACCGATTACCCATGTGCATTGTGCTCTTCGACTGGCGGCCGGACGCGCCCACGCCGCTCTCCGTGGCCGCCAACCGCGACGAATTCCACGCCCGCCCCACCGAAGCGGCGCGCTGGCGCGGCGATGTCTTCTGCGGCCTGGACATCCGCGCCGGCGGCACCTGGCTGGGCATCCATCGCGATGGCCGCTTCGCGGTGATCACCAACTTCCGCGAACCGATCGCCGAGCGGGAGACCGGCGAACGCTCACGGGGCCTGCTGCCCCAGGCGTTCCTGGAAAGCCGCGACACGCCGGAAACCTTTTGCGCCGCCCTGGCCGGGGAACAACACCACTATGCGGGGTTTAATTTACTGGTCGGTGACCGCGACACGCTCTGGTACCTGAGCAACCGGGGGGCGCCGCCCCGGGCGGTGGCGCCCGGCCTGCACGGTCTCTCCAACGGCCTGCTCGACGAGCACTGGCCCAAGGTGGCGCGCGGCAAAGCCAACCTGGACCGGGCCCTGGGCCGGGACGCCGGGCTGGAAGGCCTGCTGGAAGTGGTCAACGACCGCCACCAGCCGGCGGACTCGGAGCTGCCGGACACCGGCGTGGACCGGGACGTGGAGCGGCTGGTGGCGCCGGTGTTCATCCAGTCGGAACAGTACGGCACCCGCGCCAGCTCGGCGGTGCGCCTGAACGACGACGGCCACATCGAAATGGCCGAACAGAACTGGCGCCCCGACGGCCAGCCCGACGGCCCGATCCGCTACAGCCGCTCCTTGTAGGAGCGGGCCCTGCCCGCGAAAGGCCGGCCACGCCGGCCGGCGGGATACCAGAGACCTTCCTAACGACAGCACTATCAGCGTCTCTGGGATCCTGCCGGGAGCTTCGCTCCCTTTCGCGGGCCGGGCCCGCTCCCACAATCCTGGATTCGTAGCGCCGCTGAGCGGCTGGCCCCATTGGGGAGGTTCGGTCTCGGTGGCCGGACCGGGCTACGGAGCACCAACCCGCTCGAGCTCAGCCGCTTTTGCGGTGGCGGATCAGTTCGCCGAGGCCCGCCTTGGTGAGCTGCAGGTCCACGTAGGAGGCGATCACCTCGCCGTTGTCCATGGCCAGCACTTCGTTGAGCAGACGCCGCAGGAAGCCCATGCTGACCTGCCGCACGGCGGCTTTCACGCGCAGCAGGTTGGAGGCGTTCATGGACAGGGCGTCGTAACCCATCGCCATGATCAGCAGCGCCGAAGCCGGATCGCCGGCCATTTCGCCGCACACCGACACCGGCTTGCCCTCCTCGTGGGCCTGCTCCACCACGTGCAGCAGCGCGTGCAGCACCGCCGGGTGGAAGGAGTTGTAGAGGTCCGACACCTGGCGGTTGTTGCGGTCCACCGCCAGCAAATACTGAGTCAGATCGTTGGTGCCCACGGACAGAAAATCGACCCGCTGGGCCAGCGCGCGCGCCTGGTACACCGAGGCCGGCACTTCGATCATCACGCCCACCGGCGGCATCGCCACGTCCACGCCCTCCTCGCGCACTTCCAGCCAGGCGCGGTGGATCAGGTGCTGCGCCTCCTCGGCCTCGAACACACTGGTGATCATGGGCAGCATGATGCGCAGATTGTCGAAGCCCTCGGACGCCTTGAGCATGGCCCGCACCTGGACAATGAAAATCTCCGGGTGGTCCAGGGTCACGCGGATGCCGCGCCAGCCCAGGAAGGGGTTTTCCTCCTCGATGGGGAAATAACTGAGCGCCTTGTCGCCGCCGATATCCAGGGTGCGCATGGTCACCGAATGGGGCGCGAAGGCGGACAGCTGCTCGCGGTAGATCAGCCGCTGCTCTTCTTCCGACGGGAAGCGGTCGCGCACCATGAAGGGGATTTCCGTGCGGTACAGCCCCACCCCTTCGGCGCCGCGCTCGATGGAGCGGTTGATATCGGTCATCAGCCCGGTATTCACCTGCAGGCAGACACGCTGGCCGTCCTCGGTCTGCGCCGGCAGGTCGCGCAGTTTTTCCAGCCCCGCCAGCAGATGTTTCTCTTCGGCGATGATCTCCTCGAACTGCTCTTTCAGCTCGGCGGTGGCGTTGGCGATCACCCGGCCGCGGAAGCCGTCGATGATCAGCTCCTTGCGATCGAGTTTTTTCAGCGGCAGGTTCTGGCAGCCGACCACCGTGGGGATGCCCATGGCGCGGGCGACGATGGCCATGTGCGAGTTGCGCGAACCGCGCGTGGTGACGATGCCGGCGAGCCGCTCCTGGGGCATCTCCATCAGCATCGGCGCGGAAATGTCATCGCCCATCAGGATGCAGGCGTGCGGGAATTCGATCTGCCGCCGGTTGCGGCTTTGCAATTGCCCGAGCACCCGGCGGCCGAGATCGCGCACGTCGGCGGCCCGTTCCCGCAAATAGGGGTCGTCCATCATCTCGAAATTGTGCACATGGGCGTCCACCACCATGCGCAACGCGCCCTGGGCCCAATGCCCTTCGCGGATCTTGACGACCACCTCGGCGGGCAGCGCGTGGCGATCGAGCATGCGCAGGTAGACGTCGAACAGCGCCTGCTCCTCGGCGCCCAGGCTCTTCTTGGCGCGCTCGGCGAGATCGCGGATCTCCTGGCGTACCCGCACCAGCGCATCGTCGAGCAGGGCGATTTCGGCGTTGACGTCCGCCACTTCCCGGTCCGGCACCGAGGACAGATCGGTTTCCGGGAACAGCAACACGGCCTGGCCGATGGCCGCGCCGGAGGCGCCGGACTGACCGTCGTAAATGCTGGGCAGGTTCTCATGGGTGTCGAGCTGTTCGAACAGGGCGCCGGAGGCGTGGGCATGGGCGATCACCGCCGACAGCTGCGCCGAGATGGTGACCAGGAAAGCCTCTTCGCTCTGATCGAAGCGGCGCGCGTCGCGCTGCTGTACCACCAGGATGCCGAGCACGTCACCGTGGTGCATGACCGGCACGCCGAGAAAAGCGTGGAAGGGATCCTCGCCGGTCTCCGCCAGGTAATGGAATTTCGGGTGCGCGAAGGCGTCCTCCAGGTTGATCGGCTCCTCGCGCAGGCCCACCTGCCCCACCAGGCCCTCGGACAGGCCCAGGCTGACCCGGCCGATCGCCTCGCGCTTGAGGCCTTCCGAGGCCATCAGCACGTAACGCTCTTCGCTGTTGTTGCGAAGGTAGATGGAACACACCTCGGTGCCCATGGCATCGCGCACGCGCTTGGCCATCAGATCCAGGGCGGAAGGGATGTCCGGCGCGTTGTTCACTTCCTGCACGATGCGGCGCAGGGTATCGAGCATGGGCGTTCCTCTTATTGGTTCCCGGTGGGAGCGGGTTCCCGTGGGCGGGGTCGCGCGTGGTTCAACCGCCGCGGCGGGCGCTGCGCGCTTCCCGGTGTTCACTGGACAGGGCACGCAAAGCCGGTGCCAGTTCGCGCAGGGCCTTGGCGTACACCCCGCGTTTGAAATGCACCACCTTGCGAATCGGGTACCAGTAATTCACCCAGCGCCAGTCCTGGAACTCCGGCGCCGGCGAGCGCGCCAGGTCAATGGCCTCCTCTTCCGCTTCCAGACGCAGCAAAAACCATTTTTGCCGCTGGCCGATGCAGGTGGGGCGGTTGCGCGGCGGACGCAGAAAGCGGCGCGGCAGGCGATAGGTCAGCCAGCCTTCGGTGGTGGCGAGGATGCGCACATGCTCGCGCAACAGGCCGGTTTCCTCTTCCAGCTCCCGGAACAGGGTTTCCTCCGGGCTTTCGCCGGGCATCATGCCGCCCTGGGGAAACTGCCAGGCATCGCGGTTACCCACCCGGCGGCCCCAGAACACCCGGCCGTCCGGGCCGGCGATCACGATGCCGACGTTCAGCCGGTATCCTTTGTCGTCAATAATGCCTGTCATTGTCTTCAATCCCGTGGAAACGACGAGACCCCGCCGTCCCCCAATTACTGCCATTAAACCTTGCCGGGCCCGGAGCAATCAATCGGCACCCCGAATCAGCGTCATTGCCGGCACCGGTTCACGGTGCGCCCATCGCCTCTGCTAAGCTAGCGGCCCTGACAGGGGAGGGCCCATGACGCTGGCTATATTCGACTTGGACAACACTTTGATCGCCGGAGATTCCGACCATCTCTGGGGGGAATTCCTGATCGACCAGGGTATCGTTGATGCTGATGGCTTCAAAGCCGCCAATGACGGTTTCTTCCAGGACTACCAGGATGGTCGCCTGGACATCTTCGCCTATCAGGAATTCGTGCTGGGGGTGCTCAAGGGCCGCCCCCTGGAGGAACTCGACCGCCTGCGCGACCGTTATATGGAAACCGTGATCGACGCCATCTGGCTGCCCGCCGCCGAGCGGCTGATCGCCGAGCACCGCGAGCGCGGCGATACCCTGATGATCATCACCGCCACCAACGACTTCATCACCGCGCCCATCGCCGACCGCCTCGGCGTGCCCTGGCTGATCGCCACCCAGGCCGACACCGACGCCCGCGGGCTTTACACCGGGCGCGTCAAAGGCGTGCCCAGTTACAAGCACGGCAAGGTGGAGCGGCTCGCCGAATGGCTCGCCGAACACCGGGAAACGCTCGACGGCAGCTACTTCTACAGCGATTCCCACAACGACCTGCCGCTGCTCGGCAAGGTCGATCACCCGGTGGCCGTGGACCCGGACCCGACCCTGGAACGGCACGCCCGGGAGAAAGGCTGGCCGATCCTGTCGCTGAGGGCGCCGTCATGATCCGCCGCCTTTCCCGGACCGCCGCCCTGATCGCCGCTTTCAGCGCCGCTCTGTCCGGCTGTGACCGGCCGCCCGAAGAGGACGCCGCGACGCGCCCACCGGCGCCGGCGCCAACCGCCGACCAGCCACTGGCCCTGGACACCGACACCGGCGCCCCCCTGGAGAAGCGGCGCGACCAGTGGCGCGACGCGCTCGACGCCCTGCTGGCGACCCCGGACGACGAGCGCCTGGCCGCCGCCGACACCCAGTGGCGCGCCCTCTACGCCGCCTTCAACCGGCACTATCTGGTGCTCGCCGCGCACGCCTGCGCCGGTCAGCGCCAGGCGGCGCTGCAGCGCCTCGACAGCTGGCCGCTCTACCCCGCCTATGTGGACGCCCTGCCCGCCTGGCCCGATTCCGGCATCGTCAACGACCCGGCCCTGGAACTCACCGCCGCCAGCCTGCGGCGCCAGCAAGGCGCCACGGCGGACGGCGAAATCGCCCTGGGCTTCCAACCCCTCCGTCTGCTGATCGCCGGGGCCGAAAGCGCGCCCCGCCGGACGAAGGATCTGCGCGCGGAAGGGGACGCGCCGGCGGCGGCCCTGCGCGAGCGGCGCCGCACCTACCTGCGGCTGGCCGCCGACCAACTGCAGACGGACCTGAACGCCCTCGACCAGGACGGCGATCTGACCCTGACGTCGCTGCGCTGCGCCCTGGAAACCCTGGACGATCGCCTCGCCTCGCTACAGACCCACCGCCAGGCCACGGCGCCGGAAGAAGGCCTGTACATACCGGCGGTGAGCGTGGAAATCCTCGACGCCACCCAGCCAGCCACCGCCCTGACACAACTGAGCGCCGACGCCAACAGCGACGCCCGCGCAGCCCTGGAAGAGGGCTACCCCGGCTTCCAGACCGCCCTCGACCAGGCCGTGGAAGCACAAAGCTGGACCCCGATCGGGGAGTGGCTGCACGCCCACGGCGACAACGATTAAAGATTCCGGGAGCGGGCCTTGTGGGAGCGGGCAAAAAAAGCGCGGCCGTAGCCGCGCTCGTCCGCCTTCCCTGGCGGTGCTCTCGTCCTGACGTCGGTCCGATCCGGGAATTAGAAGTTGTAGCGCCCGAACAGGCCGATGTTGTCGGAATCATCGGTGAAGGCCACCCGGGCGCCCACGTCCCAGGAACGGTTCAGATTCACCAGCCCCTGGCCGTACACACCGAAGTTACCGTCGTAGATATCTTCGTAGAGCACGCCACCGGACAGCTCCAGCACGTCGGTGGTCTGATGACGCAGGCCACCGCTCACCGCGTAGCCCCACTCTTCGTCGTTAAAGTCGTTGTCGTCACGAATCACGTCGGCGGTACCGACCAGATCCAGGCCGCGCTGCAGCGGCGTGTGGAAACCGGCGCCGAGGGACAGGCGGTTGCCGTCCACATCGTCGCTGCCGGGGCTGTCGTAGTCGCCGTCGTAGAAGCTGACACCGCCGCGCAGGAACAGATGCTCGTCAATGGCGAAAGAACCTTCGCCGTTGAGCACGTCCACGTCCGGGCCGTTGTCGTAATCCCAGTTTTCGTAACCCAACTGACCGTAGGTGTATGAGAAGCCGTTGTCGCGAACCGGCGTGGTCTGCTGGCTCTGGGCCTGTGCGTTGATGCTGGCCAGGGACGCCGCGGCAATCGCGGATGCCATCAAGGTCTTCTTCAACATTTCCATGTCCTCGCTTTCAATGGTCGATCAGGATAAGGCCCATCATCCTCGCACCCGGCGGCACCTACCAGGGTTAAAGTCGCGCTTTATGACGCTTTTATAAAAGTTTTCATTTTCACTTTTTTTGCCGTTTTTCGGGCCGCCGAAAAGGTCTTGCTTGACCTTGGGGTTGCCCCAAGGTTTAACACTGACCGGTAATCGCTATTCCCGTTGACTATTACGGAAGCCCATACCATGCGCACGCATCACCTACCGATCCAGGGCGCCACCTGCCAGGGCTGCGCCAGTAAGATTCGCGCCGCGCTCGGCGCCGTGCCCGGCGTCGACGATGTCCAGGTCGATCTGGCGGAACAACAGGTCACCGTGCGCGGCACCGCCGATGACGCCGCCCTGAGGCGTGCCCTGGTGGAAAGCGGTTATGGCCTGGAAGCGACGGACGAAAGCGAACAAGCGTCGCCCCCGCACCGCGAGCAAAAAAGCGCCGGGGCGCCCTCCGGCGACAACGAGCCGGCCGACGACGGCGATATCCAGCTGGCGATCACCGGCGCCACCTGCGCCTCCTGCGTGCACAGCATCGAGACCGCCCTGAGCGGCGTGGCGGGCGTCCGCGAGGCGAGCATGAATCTGGCCGACCACAGCGCCCGGGTAAGCGGCCGGGCGGCACCGCGCGACCTGATCCGGGCGGTGGAAAGCGCCGGCTACGGCGCCAGCGTGATCGAGGATCCGCGCCGCGCCGACCAGGAGCGCGAACAGCGGGAGCAGGCCCACTACCGGCAGCTGCTGCGCCACACCGCCTACGGCCTGGGCGTGGGCGCCCCCTTGATGTTGTGGGGCCTGCTCGGCGGCAGCATGACCGTGCAACCGGGCACCTTGAGCCAGGCCCTGTGGCTGGCGGTGGGGCTGGTCACGCTGGCGGTGCTGGCGTTCCCCGGCCGCCCGTTCTTCGTCGGCGCCTGGAAAGCACTGCGCCACCACAACGCCAACATGGACACGCTGATCGCGCTGGGCACCGGCACCGCCTGGCTGTACTCCATGGTGGTGGTGCTGGCGCCGGCGCTGGTGCCGGAAGCCGCCCGCCACGTCTACTTCGAGGCCAGCGCCATGATCATCGGCCTGATCAGCCTGGGCCTGGCGCTGGAGGTGCGCGCCCGGGGCAAGACCAGCGCCGCCGTGAAACGGCTGCTGGATCTGCGCGCTAAAACCGCCCGTGTGCTGCGTGATGACGGCGAAGCGGACATCGCGGTGGAACAGGTGGTGACCGGCGACCGTATCCGGGTCCGTCCCGGCGAGAAAATCGCCGTGGACGGCGAGGTGGAAGAAGGCAGCAGCCGGCTGGACGAATCCATGCTCACCGGCGAGCCCATGCCGGTGGCCAAGGGCCCCGGCGACAGCGTCGCCGCCGGTACCCTCAACGAGGGCGGCACTTTGATTTACCGGGCCACCCGGGTGGGCGCGGACACCGCCCTGGCACGGATCATTGATCTGGTGAAAAAAGCCCAGGGCGCCAAGCCGCCCATCGGTCGCCTGGCGGACCGGGTGTCGGCGGTGTTCGTGCCCACCATCATGCTGATCGCGGTGGCCGCCGCCCTGGTCTGGTTCAACGTCGGCCCGCAGCCGCCGTTCTCGCACATGATGGTGGCGGCCACCACGGTGCTGATCATCGCCTGCCCCTGCGCGCTGGGCCTGGCCACGCCCATGTCGGTGATGGTGGGCGTGGGCAAGGCCGCGGAGTACGGCATCCTGATTCGCCAGGGCGAGGCGCTGCAAACCGCCGCCGACCTGGACACCGTGGTGCTGGATAAAACCGGCACCATCACCGAGGGCCGCCCGGCGCTGACCCGGGTGCTGGCCGTGGACGGCGAACAGCAGGACGATATCCTCCGTCTGGCCGCCAGCCTGGAGGCCGGCTCCGAACACCCGCTGGCGCGCGCGATTCTGGACGCCGCCGATGAGCGAGGCCTGTCCCTCCAGCCCGTCAGCGACTTCCAGGCGCTCAACGGCAAGGGCGTCAGCGCCCGTCTCGACGGCGCCACCCTGCGCCTGGGCAACCGTCGCTGGCTGGAGCAGGAAGGAGTGGCCCTGGCGCTTGAGGAACAGGCCGCCGAGCTCAGTAAAGACGCGGCGACGCCGCTGTTCCTGGCCCGCGATGACCAGGTCATCGGTGTGCTCGGCGTCGCCGACCGCATTAAAGAGGACGCCGCCGAGGCGATCCGCCGGCTGCGCGATCGCGGCCTGCGGGTGATCATGATCACCGGCGACATCCAGGCCAGCGCCGACGCCATCGCCCGTCAGGCCGGCGTCGACCAGGTGCTCGCCGAGGTGCTGCCGGAAGACAAGGCCCGCGAAGTGAAGCGGCTGCAACAGGCAGGCGCCAAGGTGGCCATGGTCGGCGACGGCATCAACGACGCCCCGGCGCTGGCCCAGGCCGACGTGGGCTTCGCCATCGGCACCGGCACCGACGTGGCGATCGAGTCCGCCGCCATCACCCTGATGAGCGGTTCGCTGCACGGCGTCGCCGACGCCATGGCGATTTCCCGGGCCACCCTGGGCAACATCAAGCAGAATCTGTTCGGCGCCTTCGTCTACAACAGCCTGGGCGTGCCGGTGGCCGCCGGGCTGCTCTACCCGTTCACCGGCTGGCTGCTGAGCCCGGTGATCGCCGGTGCCGCCATGTCGCTGAGTTCGGTGACCGTGGTCAGCAATGCCAACCGGCTGCGCTTCTTCAAGCCCGGCAAGCACCGCGCGGACCAGGAGCGCTCCCGTGCGGCCGTCTGAGCTGGCGGCCCAGTTGCGCTGCCCCCATGACCGGGACGGGCGCGAGGTGGGCGAGCGCATGAACGAGCACAACGCGCCGGTGATCGAGGCCGCCTACCGGGCCCTCGCCTGCCGGCCCGGCGACCGGGTTCTGGAGGTGGGCCCGGGCAGCGCCGGTCACCTGGACCGCCTGTTCGCCCTGCAACCGGACCTGGACTATACCGGCCTGGACTGTTCGGCGCTGATGGTGCGGCAGGCCGAACGCGCCCACCGCCACGGGCCGGCGCCCGGGCGGGCACGCTTCGTGCTCGGCGACCTGCTCTCGGCGCCGCTGGCGGACGGCACCATGCAACGCATCGTCGCGGTCAACGTGGTGTACTTCTGGCGCCCCCTGGATGACGCCCTGGCCCGGCTGCTGGCGCTGCTCGCCCCCGGCGGGCGCTGTTGCCTGGCGCTGCGCAGCCAACGCTGCATGACCCTGCCGGTGTTCGAGCACGGCTTCGCGCTGTTCGACGGGCCGGACCTGGCCGCCGCCATGAAACAGGCCGGCTTCTGCAACGTCACCGTGGAGAGCCGTCTGGAAAACAGCATCAATGTGCTCGGCGAGGAAATGGAAAAGGAAATGTTGCTGGTGTGCGGCGAGCGGCCACCGGCGCGACGGATATGAGGAACGAACCATGAGTTGGCTGATCAATCTCTCCGGCCTGGCCCTGATGGCGTTGATCGTCTGGTGGTTCTGGCTGGCCGGCAGCGGCAAGGCGCGGCGCGCCACCCACGGCGCCGTGGATATTATTGTCGACGACGGGGTCTACGAGCCGGCGGTGATCGAAAGCAACGCCGGCGAACCGCTGACACTGCGTTTCGAACGCCGCGACGCCAGCCCCTGCGCCGAGCAGGTGGTGTTTCACGGCCTCGACGTCAGTGAGCATTTACCCGTGGGCGAAACCACCACGGTGACACTGACGCCGGAAAAACCGGGCAGCTACCGTTTCACCTGCCAAATGAATATGTACCAGGGCAAACTGATCGTTCACTGACGCGAGGACCTACCATGTACCGTTTACTGACCGCCGCCGGCCTGCTTGTGGCCAGCACGCTTGCCGTCGCCGAAGCCCCCGAGGCCGGCACTCTGGAGTTGTATAAATCGCCGACCTGCGGGTGCTGCGAAAAATGGGCGCAGCACATGCGCGATAACGGCTTCGAAGTCACCACCCACGAGACCCAGAACCTGCAGCCGATCAAAGAGAAAGCGCGGCTGCGCCCTGGCCTGGGCTCCTGCCACACCGCCTTTATCGACGGCTACGCGATTGAAGGCCATGTGCCGGCCGAGGACGTGAAGCGGCTGCTGGAGGAGAAACCCGACGCCCACGGCCTGACGGTGCCCGCCATGCCGGTGGGTTCGCCGGGTATGGAGATGGGCGACCGGCAGGATGACTATCAGGTGTTGTTGTACGGGGAAGACGGCGTTCGGGTATTCGCTGAGCATCCCTAGTCCATGCTTGCCGTAAGCGACTGGCTGCTTTTGATCGGCGTGTGCGCGCTCGGCGCCATGACGCCGGGGGCCAGTCTGGCGGTGGTGACGCGCCATACCGTGCGCGGCTCGGCCCGCGCCGGGGTCAGCGCGGGCCTGGCCCATGCGGCGGGCATCGGCGTGTACGCGGCCGCCACGGTAGCGGGGTTGGCGGTGGTGTTGCACGGTTTCCCGAGGTTGGAGGTGGCGATTCGCCTGGCGGGCTCGCTGTTTTTGCTGTGGCTGGCGCTGAGCAGCTGGCGCGCCGCCAAGCGGCCGGCGCCGGAGCCGACCGCCGGGACCGGGCAAAGCGCGGTGCGCGACGGCTTCCTGATCGCGTTTCTGAACCCCAAGGTGGCGCTGTTCTTTCTCGCCCTGTTCAGCCAGTTCGTGAGCGCCGACATGGGCGCCGCCGCGCGCGTGCAGGTGGCGGCCACGGCGGTGGTGATCGACGGCGGCTGGTACTGCCTGGTGGCGCTGACGCTGGCGCGCGGGCCGGTGCTCGCCACCCTGCGCCGGCATCACGACCGGGTGGAACGGGCCACGGCCGTGGTGCTCGCCCTGGTGGCGGTGGCGGTCTGGCTTTGAGGCCGTCCTAGAAGCGGAACAGCAGCCGTGCGAACCAGCTTTTCAGGTAGGCGGTTTCCGGGATCGCCGGGTGAATGGGGTGGTCCGGCCCCTGACCTTCATAGCCGATCACCTGCAGCGAGCGGTCGATGTGGCGGGCGGAGGAACGCACCACGTCGAGCAGCTTGTCCGCCGGCAGGTGCATCGAGCAGGACGCGGAAATCAGATAGCCGCCCGGTTTCACCAGCCGCACCGCCAGTTCATTGATGGCGTGGTAACCGGCCAGGCCGTTCTTGAAATCCTTGCGGCGTTTGATGAAGGCCGGCGGATCGAGGATCACCAGGTCGAACTTCTCGCCGTCGGCGAGCAGTTGCTTCATGGCCGTGGTGGCGTCGCCTTCCAGGGTGCGCAGCTGCTCCGCCACGCCGTTCAGTTCCGCGTTGCGGTGCATGTACTCCAGGGCCAGCGCGGAGCTGTCGATGCCGGTGACGTCCGAGGCGCCGGCCATGGCCGCCTGCACCCCCCAGCCGCCGCAATAGGCGAACACATCCAGCACCCGCGCGCCCTTGGCGAGCGGCGCCATGCGTGCCCGCGCGCTACGGTGATCGAAGAACCAGCCGGTCTTTTGCCCCTCGCGCAGCGGCGCCTGGAAACGGCCGCCGTTCTCGTGCAGTTCCACGCTTTCCGGCACCTCGCCCTTGAGGGCGCGGGTGTACAGCGGCAGGTCTTCCAGTTCGCGCACGCCGGCCTCGTTCTTGACCACGATATTGGCCGGCGCCAGCACCGCGTCCAGGGCCGCCGCCACGGTCTCCAGGTGCGCTTCCATGCCGGCGGTGCCGGCCTGCATCACCAGGGTGTCCTGATAGCGGTCCACCACCAGGCCGGGCAGGCCGTCGGCTTCGCCGTGGACCAGCCGGTAACCGGGCTGCCCGTAGAGGGTGTCACGCAGCGCCAGCGCCTGTTCGATACGCTTCTTGAAGAAACTGCGGGTGGGTTCCTGTTTGACGTCGCGGCTGTACAGCCGCGCCGCGATCAGCGAATTGGGGCTCATCAGGGCCCGGCCGAGCGCCTTGCCGCGGCTGTCTTCCACCACGCAGGCGGTACCGGCGGGCAACGTCTTGAGCGGGCTGTGAGCGGTATCGACTTCGTTGGCGTAAATCCATTCGTGGCCGGCCTTGAGGCGGCGCTCCTCGTTTTTCTTGAGGCGCAGGATGGGGGTGTCGTCAGTCATGGGCTCGCTCGCGCAAAAGCGGCAGTTTATCACGGCACCGGCCGCCGTGAGTGCCAGGACGGCTGACGGGGCGCCGCACCTACCCTTTGGTATGCGCGCGCCGCGCGGCTGAGCTACACTCGACCGGAAAACTCGGGTAAAGCCGCTTGCCCTTCCTGGCCGGACGGCGAGACAGAATAACGACGCGCTCAGCGCCCTTGAGGATCACCATGCGTTTTTTCCAGCAGCGTCCCCCCTTTGTTCTGATGGTGGCCACCGGCGCCCTGTGCACCGTGGTGGTGTTGGTGTTCGCCCGCCTGTGCTACGGCCTGGTGCTGCCGGCCATGCGCGACGGGCTGGGGCTGAGCTACGCCCAGGCCGCCAACCTGAGCACCGCCACCGCGCTCGGCTATTTGCTGCTGGTGATGGTGGCCGGGGTGTTCGCCGCCCGTTTCGGCGGCAAGCAGTCGGTGCTGCTGGGGCTGGGGCTGGTGACGCTGGGCTTTATCGGCCTCAGCCAGGCCAGCGACTACCGCGTGTTGCTGGCGCTGATGGTGATGCTCGGCATGGGCACCGCCTTCGGTTACACGCCGCTGATTTCCCTGCTCGCCAATACCTACCCGAAACGGCGCGGCTCGGTGATCGGTTTCACCAACAGCGGCGTGGGCGCCGGTATGCTGCTGGCCGGCGCGCTGGTGCCGGCGCTCACCCAGGCGGACACCAGCGACGGCTGGCGCCATGTGTGGCTGAGCTTCGCCGCCGGCGGCGCCCTGGTGACCACGCTCGTGTTGCTGTTTCTGCGCAATCCGGAACGGCCCATGGCCGCCAGCACCGACGCCGCCACCGGCGTCAGCGGGCCCGGCGAGCCGATTTTCCACAACCCCCATGTGATTACCGTGGGACTGGTGTACGGCGTGCTGGGGCTCACTTACATCGTCCAGGTGACCTTTATGTACAGCTTCGCCCTGGACGGCGGCCTGTCCGCGCTGAGCGCCGGGCACCTGGTGTCGTTAATGGGGATTTTGTCGATTTTCGCCGGGCCGTTCTGGGGCTGGCTGGCGGACAAGCTGGGTTATTCCAACGGCCTGGTGCTGTCCATGTCGTTGTCGCTGCTGGCCACCGCCCTGCCGGTGATCTGGCCGCAGCCCTGGGCGTTCGCCGCCCATTTCGTGATTCTCGGGTTGAGCGCGGCCGGCCTGTTCACCTCGATTCTGGCCGCCTCCACGGAAACCGTGCCGGCCCATCAGGCGCCGGTGGCGGTGAGCTTCGTCACCCTGTTTTACGCCACCGGCCAGTTCCTGGGCCCGGCGCTCGCCGGGCTGGTGGTGGAATGGACCGACGGCTTCCGGGTCGCGTTCGCGGGCAGTTGCCTGGTGATGGTGGGCGGCGTGTATTTGTGCTGGCGCACCCGGCGGCATCAGGACTACCGGCCGATGCCCGCCGCCGCTTGCTCCGCCGGCGAGTAATCGACCGGCCGCTGGCCGCTTTCCCAGGCCAGTAACCAGGCCTTGCGCCCCACTCCGCCGGCATAACCGGTCAAGGATCCGTTGGCGCCCACCACCCGGTGACAAGGCACCACCAAAGACCAGGGGTTACGCCCCACCGCGGCCCCAACGGCCCGCACCGCGGCGGGCCGCCCCAGACGCGCCGCCAGGGCACCGTAGGTGCAGGTCTCGCCGGCCGGAATACGCCGCAGTTCGGCCCATACCGCCTGCTGAAAGGCCGTGCCCCGTTCCGCCAGCGGCAGATCGAAACCGGTGTCGCCGTGGTCCTCGAAATAGGCGCCTAACTGCTCGGCGGCACGCCGCAGCAGCGGGTTCCCCGGCCGGTGCCGCCAGGCGGTCGGGTCCGGGTGGTATTTCTGGCCCTCGAACCAGATGCCCAGCACGGCCCGGTCATCGGCCGCCAGCAGCATGGCGCCGAGGGGGCCGGGAATCGCCAGATAGTCCGTCATGATCGCTCTCCTTGTTCCAGACTTTGCCACAGATGCATCACCGCGTAGGCCCGCCAGGGGCGCCAGGCTTCGGCGCGCTCGCGGGCGCGGGCCGGAGACGTCTCGCCGAGCGCCTTGAGCACCCCGTAGTCGGCGGCGGGAAAGGCGTCCGGCCAGCCCAGGGCGCGCATCGCCAGATACTGGGCGGTCCAGTCGCCGATGCCGGGCAGCGCCCGCAGCCGGGCCAGGGTGTCTTCCACCGGCGCCCCTGGCGTCAGCACCAGATCGCCGTCGGCACAGGCCCGCGCCAGCACCTGAATGGCCTTCACCCGGGTGCGGATAATCCCGAGCTGGCCCAGGGTGCCGGCGTCGCTGCCGGCGACCCGGGCGGCGTCCGGAAAGGTATGGGTGAGGCCGGCGAACGGCGTCGCCAGCGGCTCGCCGAGCGCGGCGGCCACCCGGCCGGCCAGGGTGCAGGCGGCGCGCACCGTGATTTGTTGCCCGAGCACCGCGCGCACCGCCGCTTCGAACCCGTCAAAGGCACCGGGCACGCGCAAACCGGGGTGGGCCTCGGCGAGCTCGCCGAGCCGGGCGCTCACTTCGAGCGGCTGACAACCGAGATCGAACAACCGCTGCAGCCGACCGAGCACCTCCGGTATCGCTTTGGCCAGGGAGGCGGACAGAGTCACCGCCAGCAACGGCCGGCCCGGCACCGGGCGCACCGCCAGCCAGCCACGCAGCGGTTGGCCGTCACGGGACAGCGCCACGGTGCGGCGGTAGACACCGCCGTCCACGCTTTCGACGCCGGCGATGGCGCGCTGGCCGAGGAACGCCAGCAGGCAGGGCCAGTCCAGGGGTGGCCGGTAGGCGAGCTGAAAATCCAGGCTGTCCTGGTTGCGGGTGGTCGGCCGGCGCCGCAGTTGGGAGGGCTGCAGCCGATAGCGTTCGCGGAA
Source organism: uncultured Alcanivorax sp. (assembly GCA_964556345.1). Classification (GTDB taxonomy): domain Bacteria; phylum Pseudomonadota; class Gammaproteobacteria; order Pseudomonadales; family Alcanivoracaceae; genus Alloalcanivorax. The sequence goes on along the minus strand of CAZKWA010000002.1, from coordinate 55,725 downwards.
CAGAGTGTTGAAACGGCGCACACTGCCGAACCCGGCGGCCAGCGCCACCTCGGTCACCGGCAGGCCGGTGTCGGTGAGCAGACGCTTGGCCAGCAGCAGACGGCGGGTCTGGGCATAGGCCACCGGGGACACCCCGAACGCTTCGCCGAACACCCGCCGCAGGTGGCGGTCGCTGACGCCCAGCTCCGCCGCCAGGGCACCGAGATGTTTATCGGTGAGCCCGCCTTCGTCGATGCGCGCCGCCACCGCCCGCGCCAGCCGGCTGCGGGCGTCGACACTGGCGTGGCCGGGGGCCAGCTCCGGACGGCAACGCAGACAGGGCCGGTAGCCGCCGGCTTCGGCGGCGGCGGCACTGGGGAAAAAGCGGCAATTATCGCGGCGCGGCAGCCGGGCCGGACACACCGGGCGGCAATACACCCCGGTGGTCACCACGGCGACGAAGAACTGCCCGTCGAAACGGGCATCGCGGGCGCTCAGCGCCTGGTAACAGACATCGTCATTGATCCACATGGACCCATCATAGACGGTGCGGGGGCGCCCGACTCGCCGTTTTCGGACTTGGCTGTGGGAGCTTGCCTGCAAGCGAAAGGGAGCGAAGCTCCCGGCAGGATTCCAGAGACTTTTGAGGGTTCAGCGGCCGTAGCCGGCCAGGAACACCCGCACCACTTCACGCACATGGGCCTCGTTTTCCTGCTCCGAAGGCGGTTCGCCACAACCGATCACCAACTGCATGTGGCGGCAACTCCGCAGCATGCCGAAAAACAGCTCCGCGGCGGCGGCCGGATCGTCCATACGGACCAGCTTCCGATCACGGGCTTTGACCAGCATGCGCTCCATCTCGTTGAGGGTGCGCTCCGGACCGGCCTCGAAAAACAGTCTGGCCATCTCGGTGTCCTGGCCGGCCAGGCTGGCCATCAGCCGCTCCATGGCCACCGCCTCTTCACTGCTAATCAGAGTGACGAAGGCGCGACCGATACGCCCGAGCACGACGGACAAATCGTCCCCGGTCTCCAGGGAGAAAACCGGAAAGGGCATCAGCCCTTCGCACTTGGCTTCCACGGCGGCGGCGAACAGCGTCGCCTTGTCGGAGAAGTGGCTGTAGACGGTGAGCTTGGACACACCGGCCTCCGTGGCCACGGCGTCCATGCTGGTGCCGGAAAAGCCTTGCGAAAGGAACAGCGCCTTGGCGGCATCGAGAATCGCCTCGCGCTTGGCCGGGTCCTTGGGCCGTCCACGCAGAGCGGTCTGGGAGTCATTATCGGACATGCGCCTCCAAACCTTCGTTCAAAGAGATAGTGGACCAGAGAGTTCAATAAAATTACTATACCGGCGAGTATAGCATTACCCTGGCGCGATCGGCGCCTTATTTTACGTCATTCCACAACCACGCTCTGGGGGTTTCCGGCATGTCCCGTCATCCATTGCTTGCCTTGCTGCCGCTGGCTCTGCTGCTTGCCGCCTGCTCCCCGGCGGACACCGAAAACGACGAGGCGCCACGCCCGGCGCTGGTGGTGCAACCCGGCGCCGGCGATGCGCTGCGCGACATCTACCCCGGCGAGGTACGCGCCCGTTACGAGCCGGAGCTGGCGTTTCGCATCGGCGGCAAGATCAGCCGCCGTCTGGTGGACGTGGGCGACCGGGTGGAAGCCGGCCAGCCGCTGGCGGAGCTGAATGCCGAGGACGTGGACCTGGAACTGGACGCCGCCCGTGCCCGGCTGGCCTCCGCCCGGGCGGACCAGCGGCTGGCGCGCAGCGAGCTGGAACGCTACCGCACCCTGCTTGATCGCCAGGTGATCAGCCAGTCCCAGTTCGATGCCGTGGAGAGCCGCGCCGAGGCCAGCGACGCCCAGCTGGAGCAGGCCCGCGCCCAGCTCAACGTGGCCCGCAACCAGGCCGGCTACGCGGTGCTGGAAGCGCCGAAGACCGGGGTCATCGCGCAACGCCTGGCGGAGGCCGGCCAGGTGGTGGCGGCCGGTCAGGCGGTGTTCGTGCTGGCCGTGGACGGCGACCGCGAGGTGGTCATCGACCTGCCGGAGCAGGACGTGAAGCGTTTCCAGGTGGGCGATGAGGTCACCATCGAATTGTGGTCGCGGCCCGGGGAGCCCTTCCCGGGCCGCCTCCGCGAGCTGGCGCCGGCGGCGGACCCGCGCTCACGCACCTTCGAAGCCCGTGTCGCCTTTGATAACGAAACCGCGCAAGCCGAGCTGGGCCAGAGCGCGCGGGTGCTGATCGATCAGGCCAACGGCGGCGCCGACACCCTCACCGTGCCCCTGGCGGCGGTCACCGCGGACCAGGGCGAACCCTTTGTCTGGGTGGTGAAGCCGGACACCCACACGCTGGTGAAAACGCCGGTGCGCACCGGCGCCTACCGCGAGGACCGGGTACCGGTGCTGGCCGGCCTGTCGGCGGACGACTGGGTGGTGGCCGCCGGCACCCAGGTGCTGCGCGAAGGCCAGACCGTGCGCCCGGTGGACCGGCAGAATCGCCAGCTCAGCCTGGGCGGCGCCCGGCACCGGGACGGAGACTAGCCATGCGCTTCAACCTTTCCGAATGGGCGCTGAAAAACCGCGCCCTGGTGCTCTACGCGATGATTCTGCTGGGCGCCCTGGGCGCGCTGTCCTATTCGCAACTGGGTCAGAGCGAGGACCCGCCGTTCACTTTCAAGGTGATGGTGGTGAATACCGTCTGGCCCGGCGCCAGCGCCGAGGAAGTGAGCCGCCAGGTCACCGAGCGGATTGAGAAGAAGCTGATGGAAACCGGCGACTACGACCGCATCGTGTCGTTCTCCCGGCCGGGCCAGTCGCAGGTGCTGTTCGTGGCCCGCGACGACATGCACTCCTCGCAGATCCCTGACCTCTGGTACCAGGTGCGCAAGAAAGTCGGCGACATCAAGCACACCCTGCCCCCGGACGCCCAGGGCCCGTTCTTCAACGATGAATTCGGCACCACCTTCGGCAATATTTACGCGCTCACCGGCCCCGGCTTCGACTATGCCCTGATGAAGGATTACGCCGAACGCCTGCAGCTCGCCCTGCAGCGCGTCGAGGACGTGGGCAAGGTGGAACTGGTCGGCGTCCAGGATGAAAAAATCTGGGTGGAGCTGTCCAACACCAAACTGGCGTCTTTGGGCATCCCCATGGGCGCGGTGCAACAGGCCCTGCAATCGCAGAACGCGGTGGCGCGGGCGGGCTTCTTCGAGACCCCCAGCGACCGGGTGCGACTGCGCGTGTCCGGCCAGTTCCGCTCGGTGGAGGAGATCCGCCGTTTCCCCATCGACGTGGACGGACGCACCCTGCGCCTGGGCGACATCGCCGAGGTGTTCCGCGGCTTCAGCGACCCCGCCGAGCCGCGCATGCGCTTTCTCGGCGAGAACGCCATTGGTCTGGCGGTCTCCATGAAGGACGGCGGCGACATTCTCGCCCTGGGCGACAGCCTGGACGCCGAGTTCGAGCGCCTGCGGGGCACGCTGCCGGCGGGCCTGGAGCTGCGCAAGGTGTCCGACCAGCCGGCGGCGGTGGAGGCCGGCGTCGGCGAGTTCGTGCAGGTGCTGATCGAAGCGCTGGTGATCGTGCTGCTGGTGAGCTTTTTCTCCCTGGGGGCGCGCACCGGCCTGGTGGTGGCGCTGTCGATTCCGCTGGTGCTGGCGATGACCTTCGCCCTAATGCACTACTTCAACATCGGCCTGCACAAGATTTCCCTGGGCGCCCTGGTGCTGGCGCTGGGCCTGATGGTGGACGACGCCATCATCGCCGTGGAGATGATGGCGATCAAAATGGAGCAGGGCTTCAGCCGCCTGAAAGCGGCCGGGTTCGCCTGGACCAGCACCGCCTTCCCGATGCTCACCGGCACCCTGATCACCGCCGCCGGCTTTCTGCCCATCGCCACCGCCGAGTCCGGCACCGGCGAATACACCCGCTCGATTTTCCAGGTGGTGACGCTGTCACTGCTGGTGTCCTGGATCACCGCCGTGGTGTTCGTACCCTATCTGGGCGACAAGCTGCTGCCGGAGCTGGCCCGCCGCGACGCCGACGGCAAGGTGCATGACCCCTATCAGAAGCCGTTCTACCAGCGCTTCCGGCGGCTGGTGCTGTGGTGCGTGCGCTACCGCAAAACCGTGATCACGCTGACGCTGGTGATTTTCGTGGCGTCCCTGGCCCTGTTCCGGCTGGTGCCCCAGCAGTTCTTCCCGCCCTCGGCGCGGCTGGAACTGATGGTGGATCTTAAGCTGCACGAAGGCGCCTCCCTGGAAGCCACCCAGGCGCAGGCGGAACGGCTGGAAAAACTGCTCGACGACAACCCGGACATCGACCATTACGTGGCCTATGTGGGCGCCGGTTCGCCGCGTTTCTATCTGCCGCTGGATCAGCAGCTGCCGGCGGCCAGCTTCGCGCAGTTCGTGGTGCTCACCGACAATATTGAACAACGGGAACGGATCCGCACCTGGCTGATCGACACCCTGCGCGAACAGTTCCCCACCCTGCGCAGCCGCGTGTCGCGGCTGGAAAACGGTCCGCCGGTGGGCTACCCGATCCAGTTCCGCGTGTCCGGGGAGCACATTCCCAAGGTACGTGAGCTGGCCCGTGAAGTCGCCGCGGTGGTGCGCGACAACCCGGCGGTGACCAATGTGCACCTGGACTGGGAAGAGCCCAGCAAGGTGGTGCGCCTGAATGTGGACCAGGACCGCGCCCGCGCCCTGGGGGTGAACACGTCCGATCTGTCACGGGCCCTGCAGAGCTCGCTGTCGGGGGTGGCGGTGAGCCAGTACCGCGAGGACAACGAGCTGATCGACGTGGAAGTGCGCGGCGACGCCCGCGAGCGCGAGGCCCTGGGCCAACTGGGTAACCTGGCGGTGCAGACCGAATCGGGCCGCAGCGTGCCGCTCAACCAGGTGGCGACGCTGGAATACGGCTTCGAGGAAGGCATTATCTGGCACCGCGACCGGCTGCCCACGGTGACGGTGCGCGCCGATATCTACGGCGACGAGCAACCGGCCACCCTGGTCAATCAGTTGCTGCCCAAGCTGCAGGGCGTGCGCGAGGTCCTGCCGCCGGGCTACTTGCTGGAGGTGGGCGGCACGGTGGAGGAATCCGCCCGTGGCCAGAGCTCGGTGAACGCCGGCCTGCCGCTGTTCGTGCTGGTGGTGATCACGCTGCTGATGCTGCAACTGCGGCGCTTCTCGCTGACCACCATGGTGTTCCTCACGGCGCCGCTGGGTTTGATCGGCGTGACCCTGTTCCTGCTGCTGTTCGGCGAGCCGTTCGGTTTCGTGGCGATGCTCGGCACCATCGCCCTGACCGGCATGATCATGCGCAACTCGGTAATCCTGGTGGATCAGATCGAACAGGACATCAGCCAGGGCCGCAGCCAGTGGGACGCGATTATCGAATCCACGGTGCGCCGCTTCCGGCCCATCGCGCTGACCGCGCTGACCGCCGTGCTGGCGATGATTCCGCTGTCACGCAGTGACTTCTTCGGCCCCATGGCGGTGGCGATCATGGGCGGCCTGATCGTCGCCACCGCCCTGACCCTGCTGTTCCTGCCGGCGCTGTACGCCGCCTGGTTCCGGGTCAAGGAGGAGCACAACGACGAGCCGGTTACTCGGTGAAGCTGACGCCGTCGAGCACGGTCTGCAGCTCTTCCAGGGCCCGGGTCTGGCTGTCCGCCGCCTGACCTTCACCGCCGCTGCCGCTGGCGATCAGATCAATGGCGTAGCAGGACTCGGTGTAGGTGGCGCGGTAGCTACGCATGATCTTGTAGTTATCACCGTTCACCTGGTTGGCGTCGAAGCGGGCAAAGGGCACCTCGTCGATGGTCAGCGTTTGTTGGCTTTCCTGGTCGGCGCCTTCCGGCAGATCCTTACAGTGGGACAATGCCTGGGTGCTGCGGCTGGCGCCGAGCTGGAAGCGGGCGTCCACCTCGCCCGGCACCTTCAATACCAATAATTGCTGCCCGTCGCCCTGACCCTTGGAGAAGGCATGCCAGCGACCGTCCTGGTCAGCGGTGACGTTCTCCAGGGATTGCGGGTAGTCGACTTGCACCCGGAACGCTTCGTTGATGTAGGTGGCGGCGTCTTCGCCGGATGCCGCCTCGCCTGATTCCTGGGCGGACTCATAACCACCGCCGGCCTGCGCCTCGCTACCGTTGGCGGATTGATCGGCGCCGGTGTTGTCACCGGACCGGGTCTCTTCGATGGGGGGAACGGTCTCTCCGTTGCTCCCCTCTTTTTTGGCGTCGTCCTCTTCCGGCGGCTGGCAGGCCGCCAGGAACAAGGTACCGGTGAGCGCACCGGTGGCGAGCAAAACTGTAAGATTGTGCATCGTAATACTCCTTTGAAGGGCCCGACTGCCATCCTTGGGCAGCCACGAATAACGCCTTTCATCCTACGCCCCGCCGAGGCGGGCAAGGCCCTCGCTTAACACTGTTTAACAGCCCGGGCGCGGTTCGCGTTAAGCTTGTGCCCCTCAAGGAGGCGCGAAGCGTGGAACTGGAACTGTCGCTGTTACTGATGCTGGGCGGGGTCGCCCTGCTGGCCGGGTTTATCGACACCCTGGCCGGCGGCGGCGGCCTGCTGACGCTGCCGGCGCTGCTGCTGGCCGGCTTGAACCCGGTGAACGCGCTGGCCACCAATAAGCTGCAAGGCACCTTCGGCTCGGGCATGGCCACCTTCATGCTGCTGCGCCGGCGGCAGTTCGCCGATACGCTGGCGGGCCTGAAACGGCCGTTTCTGTGGTCCCTGGCCGGCAGTGCCCTGGGCACCGTGCTGGTGCAGCTCACCGACAGCGAGGCCCTGCGGGTACTGGTGCCGGTGGTGCTGGCGATGATCGCGCTGTATTTCCTGTTCAGCCCCGGCGCCGGCAGCGTGCGCCGCGCACCGCGCTTGTCGGCGCGCCTCTACGAACGCACCGTGGTGCCGGTGATCGGCTTCTACGACGGCTTCTTCGGGCCGGGCACCGGCTCGTTCTTCTCGCTCACCGGCGTGGCCCTGCGCGGCCAGGATCTGATCACCGCCACCGCCCAGGCCAAGGCACTCAACTTCGCCAGCAACATCGCCTCCCTGACCCTGTTCGTGGTCGGCGGCAAGGTCCTGTGGGTAACCGGCGCGATGATGATCGTCGGCCAGCTGGCCGGCGCCTGGCTCGGTTCACACGCGGTGCTGCGCGGCGGCGCGCGGCTGATCCGCCCCGTTATTGTTCTCGTCTGCCTGGCGATGCTGATCCGCTATCTGCTGGTCTGAGCGGCGGTCGCTTGATTCCTGACCCACGGGTCATACACTGACAGCGCGATAATACCAACGAGCTCGGGACATTTTCATGGGTGACCTTAGAGATTACCGCCGGCCGGACGGCGAGACCCGTTACTGGCCGCTGGGCCCCTTCAAACTCCGACTGCCCTTCCTTCACTACCGTTTCGAATGGCCCGATTATTTCCAGGGCCTGCTGATGTGCGCCGTGGATCTGGCCGCCATCCCGCTGATGACCGAACTGCTGGGCATGCCGTTCGAGGCGGCGCTGGCGGTGGTGCTGCTGAACGGCTTTCTTTATCTATTGCACCACCTGCTGGGCGACCCGGTGGTGCCCGGCTGGATCACCCCGGCGATTCCCCTGCTGATGGCCTACTGCGCCAGCTTTCCGGAGGGCCCGGAGCGGGTGCACGCGCTGATCGCCTTCCAGTTGTTACTGGGTGTGTTCTGTATCGGGCTGGGCGCCACCGGCCTGTCCAGGCGGGTGGTGAGCCTGGTGCCGCCGGCGATCAAGGCGGGCATTATCATGGGCGCCGGCATCGCCGCGGTGATCTCGGTGTTCGAGGTGGGCGGCCGGTTCGAGAGCTTCCCGTGGACCATTTCCATCGCCATCGGCATCGCCTTCTATCTGATTTTCTCCAAGCACTTCGCGGTGCTGAAAACCAGCAATGCCTTCTGGTCCACCCTGGGCAAGCTGGGTATTTTTCCGATCATCGCCCTGGCCATCGTGCTGGCGCCGCTGTTCAGCGAAGCGCCCTGGCCGACCATCGAATGGGGTTTCACCACGCCGGACTTCGCCACCCTGTGGAAGGAGTACACCGTGTTCGGCCTGGGCCTGCCGTCGCCGCAGATGTTCCTGCAGGCGATCCCCACCATGCTGGCGGCCTACATCGTGCTGTTCGGCGACGTGCTGCAGGGCAAGGCGCTGCTCAAGGAAGCGGACGCCAGCCGCCAGGACGAGAACGTGGACTACAACCCGGACCGCGCCCATATGATCTTCGGCGGCCGTAACGCCACCATGAGCATCATCGGCCCGGACGTGGCCATGTGCGGCCCGCTGTGGGCGCAGGGCAAGCTCGTCGGCACGCCGGCCGGGTTCTTCACCGGTGCCGCGACCATCCACGGCGGCCACGAGTCGACGATCCTGACGATGTCGACCTTCGCCTACCACCAGGGCATGCCGATCGTC
>CAZKWA010000002.1:34616-47286 GCA_964556345.1 uncultured Alcanivorax sp. | reverse complement strand
CGGTCCATCTTCGGCGGCGCCGGCTCGTTCCGCTGGGGCACCAACACCGGCCTGCTGTTGATGCCCATCGTCAGCCTGGTGGAGCCGATTCTGGGCGTGGCCCTGGCGCTGACGCTGCTGATCCAGGGTTACGTCAGTGTGCGCATTGGCATTCTCGAAGCGCGCAGCCAGCGCGACCTGGGCATCGCCGGGGTGGTGGCCGCCGTGCTCGCCACCAAGGGCGCCACCTGGGCGTTCGCCGTGGGCGTGGCGCTGTGTATTCTGATTTACGGTCGCCGCTTCTTCAGCGGCGAAAACGATCAAACCTTTACCAAGGACAACGACGAGGAAGCCTCATGAAAACCCGTGCCGCAGTACTCCGTGAGATGGGCGCCAAGCGTCCGTTCAAGGATTCGCAACCGCTGAAAATCGAAGAGGTGGAACTGGACGCCCCCGGCCACGGCGAGATTCTGGTGCGGGTGCGCGCCGCCGGGCTTTGCCACTCCGACCTGTCGGTGATCGACGGCAACCGGCCGCGGCCGCTGCCCATGGCCCTGGGCCATGAAGCCGCCGGCGAGGTGGTGGAAGTGGGCGATGGTGTCGACGATCTGGCGGTGGGCGACCATGTGGTGTTCTCCTTCGTGCCCAGTTGCGGCACCTGCGACTACTGCCTGGGCGGCCGCGCGGCGCTGTGCGCCCCCGGCGCCAAGGCCAACAACGAAGGCGTGCTGCTGGGCGGCGACCGCCGCCTGCACCAGGGCGACGCCACCATCAACCATCACCTGGGTGTGTCCGGCTTCGCCGAGCACGCGGTGACCTCGCGCCGTTCGGCGGTGAAGATTCCCAAGGACCTGCCGTTCGAGATCGCCGCCGTGTTCGGCTGCGCGGTGCTCACCGGCATGGGCGCGGTGGTGCACACCGCCGGCCTGCGCGCCGGCCAGTCGGTGCTGGTGGTGGGCCTGGGCGGCGTGGGCCTGTCCGCGGTGCTGGGGGCGGTGGCCGCCGGTGCCCGCCAGGTGATCGCCGCCGACATCGCCCAGGACAAGCTGGACCTGGCCAAATCCATGGGCGCCACCCATGTGGTCAATTCCCGGGACGCGAACGCGGTGCAGCAGGTCAAGGACATCAGCGGCGGCGGCGTGGACATCGCCGCCGAGTTCGCCGGTGTCGGCCCGGCGCTGGAATTCGCCTTCGCCGCCACCGGCAAGGGCGGCAGCACGGTGACCGCCGGCCTGCCCCACCCGGACACCCGCCTGGCGGTGAGCCCGGTGCAGATGGTCGCCGAGGAGCGCCGCTTCCTGGGCTCCTACCTGGGCGGTCATGTGCCGGCGCTGGACATCCCCGAGTACATCGCGCTGTACCAGGCCGGCCGGCTGCCGGTGGACAAGCTGCTCACCCACCGCATGAAGCTGGAGGACATTAACGAAGGCTTCGACCGGCTGGCCGACGGCGACGCCATCCGCCAAGTGATTCTGTTCGACTGATGGCCGGCGTGCGTTTGCGCCAGGTCTGCCTGGTGGCGCCGGCACTGGCGGCGCCGGAACGGACCCTGGCCGCCGTGCTCGGCGCCGGGCCCTGCCACCGGGACCCGCACCTGGCCCGCTACGGTCTGGAGAACGTGATCTTCCGGCTCGGCGACCGCTTCATCGAAATCGTCGCGCCGATTGAGGACGGCACCGCCGCCGGCCGCTTTCTGGCGCGCAGCGGCGGCCAGGGCGGCTATATGGCGATCTTCGATTGCCCGGATCCCGAAGAGCGCGGCGAGGCCGCTGAAACGCTGGGCGTGCCGGTGGTGAACCGGATGCGGGTGGAGACCTATCTGGGCGTTCAACTCCACCCGAAAGCCTGCCGGGCGGCGATGATCGAGTTCAACCGCACCGACGGCGGCGCGGCTCTGGACGGGCCGTACTGGCCGGCCGGGCCAGATTGGCAAGCGGCGCCGCAAACCGACCCGCTTTGCCACCTGGACGCCGTCACCCTGGACAGCCCCACGCCTGGGGATCTGGCCGCGCACTGGGGCCGCCTGCTGGACCGGCCGGTGACCGGCGCGAACACCCTCGACGCCGGCGGCGTGGCCCTTCACTTCCGGGAAGGACAACGGGAGTGCCTGAGCACTCTGTCACTGCGCACCGCCGACCCCGGGCCCCTCCTGCAACGGGCCGAAACCTATGGACTGACGGTGGATCAGGACGCCTTTCAGCTCGCCGGCGTGCGCTGGCGCTTCGAGCGCGAGTGAAGGACCAGGCCGCGTCTAGCCCAGCTTCTGCAGCATGGCGCCCATCATCTCGTGGATCTTGTTGACCGCTTTCAGCGGCCGCACCATCACCTTGAAGTCATCAATGCGACCGTCTTCGTCGCAGTGAATCATGTCGATGCCGTTGAGCTGGATGCCGTCCAGCACGGTGGTGAATTCCAGCACCGCGTTCTGGCCATCGAGGATTTCCCGCTCATAGCGGAAATGCTCGTTGTTGAGCGTGTGCAGGGCGGCGGTGAGATACAGTTTGGTGATCGCCTTACCTTCCTGCGGGGTGTGCACCACCGGCGAGTGGAACACCACGTTATCGGCGAGGATATCGTTGAGCGCCTCGGCGTCCTTGGCGTCCACCAGCTGGTGCCAGCGTTCGATGGTCTGCTTGATCATGGCGGTGCCCTGAAGGTTGTTGTTGGAACGCTCAACATAGCCCGGCGGGGAAGCCGGGCACCATGGTGGTTTGCGTCGAGAATCAGGCGGCGCCGATGCTCTCGGCCTTGACCTCGAAGTAGTCGTACAGGCTGTCCAGGGCGGCGCGCAGGGTGGCGCCCTGCAGGCTGAGGCGGGCCATCAACTCTTCCAGCGCGTCCTCGGCGTTAATGTTGTCGATGTTTTCCTGGATCAGATCCAGCGGCTTGAGGCGCTTGATGGCCAGGTCCTGCTGCAGGTCGAATTCCATTTCGTCGTTCCAGCACAGGTTCACCTTCACCGCCGCCAGCTGTTCCAGGTGGGCGAGAATTTCCTCGCGGCTCAGGTCCAGGGCGGTGATGCGCACGCTGGCGCCGTCGCCGTCCTTGAACTCGCAGCGGTCGCCGATGGTGAAGCCTTCCGGCAGCGACGCCGGGTCGCGCAGCCATTCGCCGAAGGCGGCGGTGGTGGCGCTGGCCGCCGTGGGCCGGGTCACCGGCAGCGAATCCACCGCTTTGCGCAGGGCGGCGACGATCTGCTCGGCGCGGCTGTCCGACGAGCTGTCCACCATGATGCGGCGACGTTCCAGGTCGATCAGCACGCCGGTACGACGCGAGCGGGTAAAGGCGCGCGGCAGCAACTCAAAGGTGATCTGATCCTTCAGTTCGGCGCGCTCACGGCGACCCACCGGGCGGCCTTCCTGCTCGCGGATCTGCTCCACCTTTTCATCCAGCTCTTCCTTGATCACCGGCCCGGGCAGCAGACGGGCGATCTCCTGGTGGACGCAGTAGAGGAAACCGTCCGCCACCACCACCATGCGGTCCTCGCCTTTCACCGGTGCCACGAAGCCCTCACTGCTCAGGCTCTGGCGGCCACAGGGCGGACAGCGGTGCGCGTCCAGGCGCTCCTCCAGTTCCGCCGCCGACCAGGGAAAGGGCTCCGCGCCCAGGAAAACGGTGAGGTTCTTGATCCACATAGGACAGGTCCAGAAACAGGCTTTTACGGGCGGGCCGGGCGGCCCGGAAGAAGCCGGACAGCCTAGCGGACGACACCCTTCTCCTCAAGCGCCAAGCGCAACGCTTCCGGGGAGGGCACCCGCACCCGGAACACCTGCTCCAGCACCGCCAGCACCTCGTCCGGCCCCGTCAGCTCCCGGCGCTGGCTGGTGCCGTCCGGATAGCGCACCGTGTAGCGGTCATTCAGCAAGGTGTGCCGGCGCCCCTGCCCCACCCTCGCCGCCACCAGATCAGTAACGAAATGGGACCGCGGGTGATGGGAGAGATACCAACTGGCCAGCTCATAGTCGGCCAGCCACATCTCCCGAAAATCGAAGCTGTAGAGCAGACGCCAGCTGTCACCGAGACGGGCCTGCAAGTGATAGCTTTCGCCGCGGCGGCTCACCCGGAACGGCTCATGGGGCGTGGTTTGCGGGTCTTCGGACTCCAGTTTCAGCGGGGCGGTGGGGGTCAGGGCGCCGAACCCGGTATCCACCAGCCAGGTCTCGCCGTCGATCACCACCGCCAGCAGCATGTGGGTGGCGGGCGGGCGCGCGTCTTCGTGCTCTTTCCAGAACACCCGCGCCGCCAGCCCGCGTGCCTGAAAGCCCAACTGGCTCAGTACGTCCAGGAACAGCAGATTGTGCTCGTAGCAATAGCCGCCGCGCCCTTCCCTGACCAGCTTGCGTTCAAGCGCCTCGGGATCCAGCACCACCTCGTCGCCAAGGAAGGGCGTGAGATTCTCGAAAGGAAGGCGCTGCACATGGCGGCGCTGCAGCTCAGCCAGTGTTTCCAGGGTCGGGCGCCGGTCACCCTCGTAGCCGAGGCGCCGCAAGTAGCTATCCAGGTTCACGCTGTCGCTCATTGTTAGTCTCCACCTGATTCACATGAAAGGAGCACGAAGCTTAGAACCTCAACCTTCATTGAGGTAAATGGCTTTTGTGATCAGTGTTGCGGATAGCCGGGATAGGAAGCCGCGATGGCGGAAGGTCAATAAAGCGTAATGCGGAAACCCGGGCCGCGCGCCCGGCTTCACGCCACGGCGATCACCGGGATGACAGGCTGGCCGGATCGCGAAATTATTTGACAAGGCCAGGGGATATCGCAAACCTCGAAAGCCGAAAACAACAACCGCCAAGCCTCGGGAGAGAAAACATGCTAGGCCAAATGATGAACCAGCCGCTGTTGATCAGCGCACAGATCGCCCACGCCGCCCGCTACCACGCCGATGGAGAGATTGTCTCCGTGGAAACCAGCGGCGGCCTCCACCGCACCAACTGGGGCGAAGTGGAACGGCGGTCCCGCCAGCTGGGTTCGGCGCTGCTGGGCCTGGGCCTCAAACAGAGCGACCGGGTCGCCACCCTGGCCTGGAACAACTACCGTCACCTGGAAGCCTACTTCGGCGTGTCCGGCGCCGGCCTGGTGTGCCACACCATCAACCCGCGTTTGTTCCCGGAACAACTGGTCTACATCTTCAACCACGCCCAGGACCGCGTGCTGTTCATCGACAAGACCTTCCTGCCGCTGATCGCGGCGATCAAGGACAAGCTGGAACATCTGGAACACGTGGTGCTGCTGAGCGGCGAAGACGCCGAGGCCGCCGAGAAAGTGCCGGGCATCAAGTTCTACGACGATCTGGTGGACTCCGGCAACGCCGATTTCCAATGGCCGGAATTCGATGAGAACACCGCCTCCAGCCTGTGCTACACCTCCGGCACCACCGGCAACCCGAAAGGCGCCCTCTACTCGCACCGCTCCACGGTGCTGCACTCCATGGCGGTGGCGCTGCCGGACAGCCTCAACCTGTCCGCCCGGGACTGCCTGCTGCCCGTGGTGCCGATGTTCCATGTGAACGCCTGGGGCATCCCCTACGCCGCCGCCATGGTCGGCAGCAAGATGGTGCTGCCCGGCCCGGGCCTGGACGGCGACAGCCTGAAGAACCTGATCAACAGCGAAAACGTGACCTGCGCCGCCGGCGTGCCGACGCTGTGGCAGGGCCTGATCGGCGCCCTCAAGAAAGCCGGCGAGAAGGTGCCCAGCCTGACCCGCACGGTGATCGGCGGCTCCGCCTGCCCGCCGTCCATGATCGCCACCTTCCGTGACGACTACGGCGTCGACACCCTGCACGCCTGGGGCATGACGGAAATGAGCCCGGTGGGCTCGGTGAGCACCCTGCTGCACAAACACACCCTGATGTCCCAGGACGAGCAGGCCGCGATCCGCGCCAAGCAGGGCCGCCCGCCGTTCGGTGTGGATCTGCGCATCGCCGACGCCGACGGCAACGAGCTGCCCATGGACGGCGAGACCCAGGGCGATCTGTACGCCCGGGGCCACTGGGTGATCAGCGGCTACTTCAACGTGGACGCCGAGCCGCCGCACGTGGACGGCTGGTTCCCCACCGGCGACATCGCCACCCTGGACGAAAACGGTATCGTCACCATCAAGGACCGCTCCAAGGACGTGATCAAGTCCGGCGGCGAGTGGATCAGTTCCGTGGAGCTGGAAAACATCGCCGTGGGCATGCCCGACCTGGCCGACGCCGCGGTGATCGCCGCCACCCACAAGAAGTGGGACGAGCGCCCGCTGCTGATCGCCGTGAAAGCGGAAGGCAAGGATCCGTCCGAGCAGGACATCCTGGCCGGCTACGAAGGCAAGATCGCGTCCTGGCAGCTGCCCGACGCGGTGGTGTTCGTGGACGAGCTGCCGCGCAACGCCACCGGCAAGGTGCTCAAGAACAAACTGCGCGACCAGTACGGCGATTACCTGATCAAGGAATGACCGGGCGCCCGTAGCCGCCGACGCCGCGCCCTCAGGGCGCGGCGTCTTCCACGATCTTCATGCTCATGGGATCGAATGGCACCGAAGAGTGTTCGTGGACGATTTTCCACTGACCTTTGATCCGCTGATAGGCGCTCGACATGCGCATCCAGCCGACCTGCTCCTCGCCCTTTTCGTTTTCCCCGCCGCAGCGCACCGGGAAATAACTCACCGCCAGATCGCCGTCCACACGCACCCGGGGTTCGTGAACGTCGAACACCATGCCTTTTTCGCAGTATGACATGCACTCGCGCCAGTGGGCGCCGTAGGCGTCAAGGCCCTGAAAGCGCAGCTTGCCGATGGCGTCGTACGCTTCCACGTCCTCGGCGTAGCAGGCGAGAATCGCGTCCAGGTCGCCGGCGGATACCGCCTTGGCCCATTGCGCGATCAGGGTGTGGATGGCTTGCTGGTCCTCATTGGTTGCCGTGTTCATCGGGGTCTCTCCCTTTACCGTGTGGGGTGGTTTATTCCGTGGTTACCTGCAGCTCCCGGACCGGCCGGACTTCGATGCTGCCGACCCGGGCCGGCGGAATACCTTCGGCGATGCGAATCGCCTCGTTCAGGTCGCGGGCATCGACCAGGTAGAAGCCGGTGAGCTGTTCCTTGGTCTCCGCGAAGGGGCCGTCGGTGACCGAGGTCCTGCCGTCGCGCACGCGCACCGTGACGGCGCTGCTGACCGGCTCCAGGGGTTCGGCGCCGAGCATTCTGCCGCTCTCCGCCAGCGAGTCGGCGTAGGCCTGGCACTCGTCGTCGCCGGGGCTGTCCGGCAGGCTGTGCAACGACTCTTCCTCGGCGTACACCAGACACAAATATTTCATGATCACCCTCCATTTGTTTGTTGTTGGTTACCCCTGGTCGCTCAAAGACCACCGCCTTCGACATCCAGCGCCGCCATTCGCCGCTCCAGGAAATCACGCTGCACGCTTTGCTGGCAGAGCGCGAGCGCGGCGCGATAGGCCTCACGGGCCTCACCGACGCGCCCCAGGCGACGACAGAGGTCCGCCCGCGCCGCCTGCGCCAGGTAGTAGTTGTCCAGCTCGCCGGCGGCGAGCAGTTCATCGATCAGTGTCAGGCCGGCCTGGGGGCCGTCGCGCATGGCCACCGCCACCGCCCGGTTCAGGGCGACCACCGGCGAGGGCGCGGCGCGCAGCAGCACGTCGTAGAGCCCCACGATCTGCTCCCAGTCGGTGTCATCCGGTCTCTCCGCTTCGGCGTGCACGGCGGCGATCGCCGCCTGCAGGCTGTACGGACCGAAACGGCGCGAGCGCAACGCCTGTTCGACCAGACTCTGGCCCTCGGCGATCAGCGACCGGTCCCACAAAGAACGGTCCTGGTCCTCGAGCAGCACCGGCTCCCCGGTGGCGTCGGCACGCGCCGACCGGCGCGCTTCGGTGAGCAGCATCAGCGCCAGCAGGCCGCCCACTTCCGGCTCCGGCAACAGGGACAACAACAGCCGCCCCAGCCGCAGCGCCTCGCCGGACAGGTCGGCCCGGGTGAGCGCGTCACCGGAGGACGGAAAGTAGCCTTCGTTGAACACCAGATAGACCACCTGGAGCACGCTGTCGAGCCGCTCCGCCAGCTCGTTTTTCTCCGGCACCCGATAAGGGATACCGGCGTCGCGGATCTTGGCCTTGGCGCGCACGATGCGCTGGGCCACGGTGGGCACGGGGATCAGAAAGGCGCTGGCGATCTCCTCGGTGGTCAGATCGCACACTTCGCGCAGCGTCAGCGCCACCCGCGCCTGCTCGGAGAGCGCCGGGTGGCAGCAGGTGAAGATCAACCGCAGGCGGTCGTCCTCGACGCTCAGGTCCAGGTCCGGGAGCTCGGTTTCCTGCTCGAAACGCAGCGCCAGCTCCTCCAGGGATGCGTCGAAGCGGGCACGCCGGCGGATCCGGTCGATGGCCTTGAAGCGCCCGGCGCTGACCAGCCAGGCGCGGGGATTCTCGGGAATACCGTCCCGCGGCCATTGGCTGACCGCCGCGGTGAAAGCGTCCTGCAACGCCTCCTCGGCGAGGTCGAAATCACCCAGCAGGCGGATCAGGGTGGCCAGCACCCGGCGTGACTCATCACGATACAGCGTTTCGATATGGCGGCTAATCCGCAACGGCATCCCTCCCTTGATCGTCTCCCTGGCGAACCCAGGGCGCCGGCTCGCTGAGCGGGCGCACCTCCACGCAGCCCAGGCGCACCAGGGGCAGCCCGGCGGCCAGCCTCAGCGCCTGATCCAGATCCCGCGCCCGCAGCAACACCACCAGACCCAGTTGTTCGTCTCCCCGGACGGCGGCGCCGTCGCGCAACCGCAGGCCGCTGTCGCGGCACCGCAGGGTGGTCGCCAGGCGCGCCGACGGCAGCCAGCGGCCCCACTGATAATGCTGGTCCGCCAGCAGGCCGCGCCGGTATTCGCAGGTCTGGGCCAGCAGAGTATCCCGCTCGCGGCGCGGCAGTGACGCCAACCGGTTCTCATCCACGTACACCAGGCAAATATAATCCATGTCGGTTCTCCGGGAGCAGAGGGGCATTGATACTTCCCAGTCGAACCGGCGGCCGGCGTTTCGACAGCGCCCGGGGTCAATCCGCCTCGCCCACCTCCTGGCGCAACTGCTCGAAGAAATCCGGCTGCGCCCAGGCGCGAAAGTCGCCCCGTTGATAGGCGAGCGCGTTCTTATAGTAGGCGAGCGCGTTAATCCGGTTGGGCCCACCACAATCCCGGGTCTTCACCACCCGCCCCGGGGCGCCCATGACAATGGAATTATCGGGGATCACCGTGCCCTCTTTCAGGAACGTATGGCCGGCGATAATGCAGTTGTCCCCGATCACACAACCGTCCATGACGGTGCTGTTGATGCCGATCAGACAGTTGTCACCGACGGTGCAGCCGTGCAGCGTGACGCGATGCGTGATCGAGCAGTAATCGCCGATGCGGGTGCCGGTGTGGTTGCCGATGTGCACCATGACGAAATCCTGAAGGTTGGTGTAGCGGCCGATGCGGATATCGTGGATCTCGGCGCGCAGCGCGGCGTTGATCCACACCGAAGCGCCTTGCGCCAGTTCGATGTCGCCGTAAAGGTAAGCGGACTCGTGGATATAAGCGGCCTGGTCGGTGCGCGCCTTGGGGTCGATATAGCCCACTTTTCTCTCCCGGTTTTTTATTGTTCGGAGAGTATCGCAAACGGGCGCTACGGCGGGTAGGTTTGTAGGAGCTTGCCTGCAAGCGAAAGGGCGCGGAACGCCCGGCAGGATTCCAGAGACCTTGAAAAGCCGAACAACAACAGCGTCGCTGGTATCCTGCCGGGTGGCTAAAAGCCACCCTTTCGCGGGCCGGGCCCGCTCCCACAAGACGCGGTCAGAACATCAGATCGGGCAGGTAGGTGGCGATCTCCGGGAAGATCATGATCAGCGCCAGGCCGACGATCTCCACCAGCACGAACGGCACCACCGACACATAGATGTCCTTCATGGTGATACTCGGTGGCACCACCCCCTTAAGGTAGAAAAGATTGAACCCGAAGGGTGGCGTCATATAGCCGATTTCCATGTTGATCACGAACAGAATGCCGAACCACACCGGATCGAAGCCCATGGACTGAACGATCGGCAGGAACACCGGCAGGGTGATCAGCATGATGCCCACCGGGTCCAGCACCATGGCCAGGAAGAACACGATCACCATCATGGTGATGATGACGGCCCAGGGGCCGCCCGGAATCCCGGTGATCATACCTTCGATCAGTTCCTGCGCGCCCATGCTCTGATACGCCGCGCTGAACGCGTGGGCGGCGAACAGAATCCACATGATCATGCCGGTGAGCTTGAAGGTGCGGATCGAGGCGTCGCGCATCAGCTCCCAGGAGAACTTGCGGTACACCACCGCCGACACCAGCGCGCCGAACACGCCCACGGCGGCCGCTTCGGTGGGCGTGGTCACGCCCAGGATGATCGAACCGAGCGTCACGAAGACAATGATGATCGGCAGGATCACGGCACGCAGGGCGATCAGTTTTTCGCGCCAGGAGGCCCGCTCTTCCTTGGGCAGCGCCGGCGCCAGATGCGGCTGGAAGTAACAGCGGATAATGATGTACGCGCAGGTCAGCACCATCAGCAGAATGCCCGGCAATACACCGGCCGCGAACATCTGGCCCACCGATACACCGGTGATCAGCGAATAGAGAATCATCAGAATGCTGGGCGGAATCAGAATGCCCCAGCCGCCGCCGGTATTGATGCAGCCCAGCACCATGCGTTTGTCGTAGCCGCGCTCCAGCATGGACGGCAGGGCGATGGTGCCCATGGCCACCACGGCGGCGCCGCTGATCCCGCACATGGCGGCGAAGATGGCGCAGATGCCCAGGGTGCCGATGGCCAGGCCGCCGCGCACGCCGCCCCACCACAGATACATCATCCGGTAGAGGTCCTTGGCCACGCCGGTGCGCTCCAGCACCATGGCCATGAACACGAACAGCGGAATCGCCACCAGGGTGAAGTTGCCCATGGTGCTCCATATCTGCGAAGCCACCATGTAGAAGGCGTCCGGCCCCCAGGTGAAATACAGGAAGATCACCGAGACACCGCCGAGCACGAAGGCCAGCGGCAGGCCCAGCACCAGGAAAAACAGCAGCGCGCCGAAGAACAGCAGCGTGATCATTTCGATACTCATCGATGCTGCTCCTTCACGTCGCTTTCGATGTTGTCGGCCACGCCGTCGTCGAGGCCGTCTTTCAGCACCTTGGCGTTCTCCGGGTTGATGGCCACGGCGATGTCACGCAGCAGCTTCACCGTGCCTTGCAACAGCACCAGGGTAACGGCCAGCGGGATGAACGCCTTGACCGGCCATACCGGCGGGTTCCAGGCGGAATAGGTGGTCTCCTGGCCCTGGAAGGATTCCCAGGCCATGGAACTGCCGAAATACAGAAACGCGAGAATGAAAATATAAAACACCACGGCGGTGAGCACGTCGATGATCGCCTGAACACGCGGCGGAAAATGGGAATACAACAGATCCACGTTGACGTGGCCCCGGTGCGCCATGACGTAACCGCCGGCCATGATCGAATAGATGGCGAACAGGAACTGGGCGAACTCGGTGGTCCAGACCGTGGGGGCGTCAAACACGTAACGGCAAATGACCTCGAACAGAAGCAAAGCAGTCATGGCGAAGATCAGATGGGCGATCCAGCGGCCAAGAAAGTCGTTCAGGCGGGTCACCCCGTTAATCAGCGTCTGCAGGAAGGACATGATTCCTCCGCGGGGGGCTCAAAGTAGACGGACACTAAAAGGGGGAGCCACAAGGCTCCCCCGGGGGCTTTCGGGTATTACAGGTAGCCGAGATCGGTGAGGAAGCCTTTCAGCTTCTCAACCACTTCGGCGGCCTTGTCACTGCGCTTGGCTTCCTCGTCCCACATTTTCTGGGCGGTTTTGGCCAGCTTGTCCTGCACGTCCTGGGGCAGGGTGTTGATCTGCACGCCCTGCTCCGTCATCGCCTTGGACAGGGTGATGCGTTCCTTGTACAGATACTCGTTGGTGCGGATCCAGAACTGTTCGTTGAGGGAGTCCTTGACGATCTTGGCCATGCCCTCCGGCAGTTTATCCAGCGCCTTCTGGCTGACGATGAAGGCATCGGTACCGGCGATGTTCAGTGCCGGTTGCACGTGGTACTTGGCCACTTCGTAGAGGCCCATGCTGGCGGCGCCCTGAGCGGCCCCCCAATGCGCGCCGTCGACCACGCCGCTGGACAGCGCCTGGTACAGCTCGCCGCCGGGGATGTAGGTGCCCGCCGCGCCGGCCTCGCTGAGGAATTTCTGCAAGGCGCCGGAAGAGCGGATCTTCAGGCCGGTGAAATCATCCCAGCTTTCGACGGGCTTCTTCACCACCATCTCGGTGGGGTACACCTTATCGGTGGAGTAGTAGACGTTATGCTTGGCCGCTTCCTCGCGGAGCATGTCCTCGAAACCCATGTTCTTGTGAAAGTAAGCCGCTTCCCAGACGTTTCGGAAGGCGAACGGCAGCCCCGAGGCGATGCCGGCCAGGCTCATCTTGTCCTGGGCGTAGGCCGGGGAGATGGTGCCCATCTGAATCACGCCGCGGCTGACCGCGTTGAAGGTTTCCTGGGCCTTGAACAGGGCACCGGCTTCGTAGAGTTCCAGTTTCAGCTTGCCGTCGGTGCGCGCCTCGATCACCCGCTTGATGCGCTTGAGGCTGTCTTCATAGGAACTGCTGGCACCGG
>CAZKWA010000002.1:0-34606 GCA_964556345.1 uncultured Alcanivorax sp. | reverse complement strand
CTGGACCTTCCAGGAGATGGTGTCCTCCGCGGCCTGAGCCAGGGGAGAAAAGACCGTGGCCGTCGCGAAAGCCAGAGCCGAACCGCCGATTACCAATTGCTTGCGGAATACGCTGAGCAGAGTCATGGAAAACTCCTGTTGTTGTTGTGCTGCTTATCTCACAAATTTCGCATGGTTATTTCGCATAGCGAAATAGTGAGGGCGTAAAATGAAACCAGGATTTGAAATGTAGCACAGCTTCCGGCGTCGCCACACCCTCAATTTGTCGCAAGGTATATCCACTGTACACCCCGCCGCCGCGTTCACGCCGGGCTCGCCAGCGGCGCCTGCGGCAACGGGTCGAGCAGGCCCTCCAGGGCGGCGGCGAAGGCCAGCACGGTGCGGTCTTCCAGGTAGGGCCCGATGATCTGCACCGCCAGGGGCAGGCCGTCCTCGGTGAGCCCCACCGGCACCGTGGCGGCCGGCAGATAGACCGCGCCGGCCAGGCCCACCCACACCAGAATATCCATGTAGGGCTGCTCCACGCCGTTCACCGTGAGGGTGCGCTGATCCGGCCCCGGCGTCTGGCGATGGCTGAACGGCAGGGTCTGCACCACCGGGCACAGCAAGACGTCGAAATCCTGGAAGAAACGCGCCCAGGCGGCGCGCATCACGGCCCGCTGCTCATGGCTGCGCTGCCAGTCCGCGTGGGACTGGGTGGCCCCTTTGGCGAACAGGGTGCGGTAGCTTTGATCGTCCGGGGGCGCCTGGCCGGCGGCCTCGCGGAGCTGCTCGTAGAGCCCGGACGGCAACCCTTCGCCCATGGTGCCGGTGAGCAGCCGGTAATACACCTCGTGGGCGTCCGTCAGGGTCACGCCGTGGGGGCGGGCTCCGGCATCCACCGAGGCGCCCAGCTCGGCGATGCGGGCACTCACGCCCTCCAGGGCCTCGACAATACGGCGGTCCACCGGGCAGCGCGGGTCGTCCAGCCAGGTGGCGACGCGGAAGTCCTTCACTTCACGGTGGCGCGCCGGCGGCAGCTCCAGCCGCCAGGCGGTGGCCTCCTCTTCTTCCGGGGCGGCGAGGACAGTCAGTGCTTGCTCCAGATCCGCCACGCAGAGCGCCAGCGGGCCCGCCACGGACAGGTCCCGGCGCGCCAGCGAACCCGGCGCCCCCGGCACATGGCCGCGGGTGGAGATCAGCCCGAAGCTCGGCTTCAGGCCGTACACCCCGCAAAAGGCCGCCGGGGTGCGGATCGAGCCGCCGATGTCGCTGCCCAGCTCCAGCGGCGTGAAGCCGGCGGCCAGCGCCGCGGCCGCGCCGCCGGAGGAGCCGCCCGGGGTGAGATCCGGGTTCCAGGGGTTATTGGTGGTGCCGTAAATGTCGTTATAGGTCTGCAGGTCCGAGGCGTAGGCGGGCACATTGGTCTTGCCGAAGATCACCGCGCCGGCGTCCAGCAGCCGCTGCACCGCCGGACTGGTGTGCTCGGAGACATGCTCGCGCAGCGATTCCATGCCGGCGGTGGTGGGCCAGCCGGCGATTTCATAGGTCTCTTTCACCGTCATCGGCACACCGTGCAGCGCGCCCCAGTCCTCGCCCCGGGCCAGGGCCCGGTCGGCCTGGCGGGCACGCTCGCGGGCCAGGTCGAAGCGGCGCACCACCACCGCGTTCAAGGCGCCGTCGAGGCGCTCGATACGCTCAATGAAAAAGTCCAGCGCCGCCTCGGCGGTCACCTCTCCGTCCTTGATGCGCCGGGCCAAAGCCGAAGCGCCGATACGATGTAAATCCATGTGCTCTCCCTGGTGGGTGCGCGGACCGCGCTGTTTATTATTTCGGAATGTGATTTCGTTTTATCAAAGGTCGGGAGCCGGAACAATGACCGTCTCCCGCCCAGTGGACCCATTACACGCCTAGGCGCCCTCGCCAGCCACCCAGGCGGCCATTTTCTCGACGGCGGTGACGCAGCGACCGCAGTGGCGGCGCAGGAAGTCCGTGTCCAGCGGCCGGTCGCGGGGCTCGGCCGCCGCCGCGCGCAGCGCTTCTTCGCCGTCGAAGTCGACGAACGCCAGCCGCAGCGTCAGTTCCTCCGCCGGCCGCCCGAACGCTTCACCGGGCAGCGTCGCCACGCCGGTGTCCTCCAGCAGCCGCTCGCACAGGGTGCCGCTGTCGCGGATCCCCCGGGCGGCCAGCCGCGACGCCAGCGGCGAGAAGTCGGGAAACAGGTAAAAGGCGCCGTCGGGCATCGCCAGCTCCACCCCGGCATCATGCAGGGTCGCCACATGGTGTCCCGCGAGCGCGGCCAGAATGCGGCGCGACTGGAACAGGTAATCCTCCAGCTCGACGCCCCCCTGGAAGGCGGTGATCGCCGCGTGCTGAATCGGCGCCGCCACCGAGGTATAGGTTTCGCTGGCGACGGTGGCCATGGCCTGACGCAGCCAGTGCAGGTTGTCCGGAAAGGCGAAGGTGCCCAGCCGCCAGCCGCCGGCGCCGCACCATTTGCTCAGGCCGCTGCTGACGATGGTGCCCTCCGGGTAGTAGCGGGAAATGGACTGGTGCGCCCCCTGGTAATCCAGCTCGCCGTAGATCTCGTCGCTGAGCAGAATCAGACGATGGCGGCGCGCCACGTCCGCCAGCGCGCGCAGTTCCTGCTCGTCGAAGCCGTAGCCGTGGGGGTTGGCCGGGGAATTGAGGATCACCAGCCGGGGCCGGCCCGGGTCGCGGGCGCACAGGGTCTCCAGGGCCTCGGCGGTGGGCTTCCAGCGATTGGCGCGGGTGGTCGGCAGCCAGTGCACCTGGCGGCCGATGATGCGCGCCTGGGGCGCGTAGGAGACCCAGCTGGGCGTGGGGATCACCAGGTCGCCGTAGTAGACCAGCTGCAGAATGAACATCAGCTCCTTGGAACCGGGGCCGATCATGATGTTGTCCGGGGAAAACGACACCCCCTGCCAGCGCTGCCAGTAACCGGCCACCGCCCGGCGCAGGGCCGGCAGCCCCAGCACCGGCAGGTAATCCTTGGCGGCGGCGTGCTCGCGCAGGGCCCCGACCACGGAAGCCGGCACCGGGAACGGCGACTGCCCCAAACCGAGCTTGAATACCGGGCGGCCCTGGGCCAGCAGGTCATTGCTGAGTTCGTTGATGGCGAGGGTGGCGGACACCCCCAGGCCACGGACATTGAGATTGAGGTTAACGCTGGGGTGGAACTCCGCGGTCATCGTCGGGGCCTTCTGACTGAAACATTATTCCCCCGACGATACCGCCTTTGCGCGCGGATGAAACCACTTACCCCCCCAGGACGGACGCATGGCGTTGGCGCGCCGCTAGGCGCCCTTGCCGGCGGCGATCACTTTGCTGTCCAGCAGAGCCTGACATCGTTGCGCCGAGAAGCCCGCCTGCTCCAGCACCTCCAGCGTGTGCTGGCCCAGTTCCGGCAAGGAAGCCGGTTGATCGGCCATCGTCGTGTCAACGAAGTTGAACGGCAAACCCGGAACGTCGACTTCGCCGCCCTTGCCGTCCAGGACCCGCTGGAAGACACCCGTGGCCTCGACATCCTCGCTGGCGCGCGCCTGCTCATAGTTCCGCACCACACCGCATACCACGCCGAACGCCTCCAGCCGCGCCCGGGCGTCTTCGCCACCGTAACCGCCCAGGGCCTGGTTCAGGATGCGGACCATCTCGGGCCGGTTGGCGACCCGGTCATTGCTGGTCGCGAAACGCGGATCGGTAGCGAGCTCCGGCATGTCGATGGCCCGGCACAGCCGCTGCCAGTGGTCTTCCATATAGGCGGAGATGACAATGTGGCCGTCCTGCACCTTGATCAGGTCCGCCGCCGGCGCCACCAGCGGCTGGCCGTTGCCGGCGCGCTGCGGCAGTTGGCCGGAACAGCCGTACTCCGCCCAGATTTGCGCCTGCAGCCCCACCGCCACGGCCAGCAGTGAGGTTTCGATGGTGGCGCCCTCGCCGCGGCGGGCGCACCGGAACAGCGCCGCCAGTATCGCGTTGGCCGCGGCCGTGGCGGTGGCCGCGTCGACCACCGCGAAGCCGGTCTTCAGGGGCACCCCGCCGGGCTCGCCGGTGAGCGACATCATGCCGCTTTCCGCCTGAGCGGCGATGTCCAGCCCGGGGCGCTCGCGGGAGGGGCCGTGGGTACCGAATCCGGAGATCGACGCATAGATCAGGCTCGGTTTCCGCGCGCGCAGTGTCGCCGCGTCCAGCCCCAAGCCCTCCATCACGCCGACCCGGCTGTTCTGCACCACCACGTCGGCGCCCAGCGCCAGCTCGCGGGCGACCGCCACGCCCTCGGCGTTGCGCAGATCCAGCGCCACGGATTTCTTGCCACGGTTGTAGGCCATGAACATACCGCTGCGGTGACCGCTTCGTTCGCTGACACCGAACCGGCGGCTGTTATCACCGTTGAAACTCTCGATCTTGACGACCTCCGCGCCCAGGTCCGCGAGAATCTGCGTCGCGCCGGGGCCGGCGATGAACTGCCCGAACTCGATGACCTTGATGCCGGCCAGCATTTTTTCGTTTGTCATTGAAATCAATCCTATCTCAAGCCTGTTGAATAACGGGTCGCGTCATCTCAGGAGGACGAACGCTTTAACAAACGGCCCACCAGGGGCCACAGCAGGAACAAGGCGGTGACGGCGAACAGCACCGCCGCGATCGGGCTGCTGAAAAAGCCGATGAAGTTGCCCTGATTCATGATCAGCCCCTGGCGCAGGCTCTGCTCGATCATCGGACTGAGCACGAAGCCGATCACCAGGGGCGCCAGCGGAAAGCCGTTGTAACGCAGCAGGAAACCACCGATGCCGGCCAGCAGCACCACCAGCAAATCAAACGGATTGGCGTTGATGCTGTAGGTGCCGGTCGCCACCAGCGCCACCACGGCGGCCATCAGCAAGGGTTCGGGAAGGCGCAGAATGCGTGAGAACAGCGGGGACATCAGCCAGCCGCCGAAGAACACACAGAGGTTGGCCACGAACAGTATTAGAAAAATGAACAGCACCAGTTCCTGATTATCCAGAAACAAGCGCGGTCCGGGCGTCACGCCCTGCAATACCAGGGCACCCAGCATCACCGCGGTAATCGGGTCACCGGGCACGCCCAGCGACAGCGTGGGCACCATGGCGCCGGAGGTGACCGCGTTGTTGGCCGCCTCCGAGGCAATCAGGCCGTCCGGCTCACCGGTGCCGAACTTGTCACGGTTGCGGGAGCTGCGCTTGGCTTCCGCGTAGCTGATCATCGACGCCGACGACGCGCCCACGCCCGGAAGCGTGCCGATCCAGGTACCGATCAAGGACGACTTGAGCAACACGGAAAAACGCCGCCGCAGTTCTCCCAGAGGCGGGCAGCGGAACGCGGAGCGAATAATCGCCGCGCCCCCCTTATCGCGCTCGGCGGCGCGCCAGAACACTTCGGAGAGCGCGAACAACCCGACCAGGAAGGGCACCAGACCGATGCCCGCGGACAGATCGAAGACGCCGAAATCATAGCGCAGGTAGCCGGTAACCGGGTCCTGACCGACCACGGCGACGAACAGGCCAAGCAGACCGGCGATCAGGCCCTTGGCCAGATTGTCGCGGGACACGGTGACGATGCAGGTGAGCGCGAACAGGCCCAGGGCGAAATACTCCACCGGCCCGAAGCGCAGACCGATACGGGCCAGCAGCGGCGAGGCCGCCGCCAGAATCACGGTGGCGAGAATGCCGCCGAACGCCGAGGCGGTGGTGGCCCAGCCCAGTGCCAGCCCGGCCTCGCCGCGCCGCGCCATGGGGTAGCCGTCGAGTACGGTGGCGGCGGACTGGGGCGTGCCCGGGGTGTTGATCAGAATCGCCGACAGCGAGCCGCCGTACACCGAGCCGCAATAAATGCCCAGCAACAGCGCCACACTGGCGCCCTGCCCCAGCACGAAAGTGAGCGGCAACGCCATGGTGATCGCCAGCAGCGAGCCGAGCCCGGGTAAGGCGCCGATGATGATGCCGACCAGGGTACCCGCCACCACCGCCAGCAAGGCCTCCGGCGTGGCGAGCATGGAGAGGGCGGACAGCAAGGCGTCCATATGAGCCTCCGGGGCCCGCGAAGGGCCATGTTCTTGTTGGAATCAGGAAAACAGCGCGCTCAGGGACGGCAGGGCCGGTCCCGGCGGCGTACGGTTGAGCAGATCGGCGAAGCCGTACCAGACCAGAACGGTGAACAGCACCGCTACCACCACCAGCCAGAGCGGCTTGCGATAACTCTGGAACAGGGGGAACACCAGCATCAGCGCCAGCGTGGCGGGCACGAAACCCAGCCACTGATAGCCCAACAGGTAAGCGCCGCTGATCACGATGGTGCCGGTGAGGGTGCGCCAGTTCAGACGCTCCGGCCCCTCGGCGTCGCGGCGATCCAGCACGGCGCGCACCATCAACCAGACCGCGCACACGCCGATCAGCCCCAGCAGCAGTTTCGGGTACCAGTAGGGGTCACTGGCCACCGATACCGGCCGGTCATTGGCGCCGCCGGTGAGGTACACCGCCACGGCGGCGGCCAGGGCCGCGCCGCCGTAGCAGACATCCAGGACGCGCGCCTTCATGGTTAGCGGCCTCCGCCCTTGAGCACGTCGCGGATCAGTTCACCGTTGGTTTTCGACGTGGACAGGACCACATCGCGGAAGGCATCCGGGCCCAGCCAGGCGGCATCGAAGCCGACCCGCCCCAGCACGCTGCGCAGTTCTTCGGAGTCGGTGGCCTGACGGCAGGCGTCGGCCAGCTGGTCCCGCACCTCCGAGGGCAGGCCTTTCGGTGCCACCAACCCGCCGGCCACGGCGGCGGTCATGTCGTAGCCCTGTTCGATGGCGGTGTCGAGATTCGGCAGCGAATCCATGGGCGCGTCGCTGAAGATCGCCACCGCGCGCAGATCCCGGTCGGTGACCGTGTTGGGCAGCGCGAAGTAGAGATCGATATGGCCGCCCATCAGCGCGGTCAGGCCCGGGCCGTCACCGGCGAAGGGCACATGGGTGATGTCCGCGTCCGCGAGCCGCTTGAACTGTTCGATCTGCAGATGCGGCAGGGTACCGGGGCCCGGCGTGCCGTAGGTCAGCTCTCCGGGATGCGCCTTGGCGTACTCCACCACGTCCTCAAGCGTCTCGAACGGCGAGCCCGGTTTCACCACCAGCACCTGGGGCGCGGCATAGAACTGGCACAGGTAATCGAAGGACTCCGCGTCGTACGGCGTGCGGTGCATGTGCGGCTGATTGGCGATGGTGCCCACCGGCGCCACGCCGATGGTGTAGCCGTCGGTCCGCGACCGCGCCAGCGCCGCCATGCCCACGCTGCCACCGCCGCCATGGCGATTATCCACCACCACTTTGGTACCCAGCACTTCGCTCATGGCGTTGGCGACCGCGCGCCCCGCCAGATCGGTGCTGCCGCCGGCCGGGTACGGCACGATTTCGGTGATCGGACGGGACGGGTAGTCCGCCCCCCAGGCGGGCGTCGCCAGCAGCGCGAACGCGGCCAGGGCAAGCCCGAACAGGGAAACGGGGTGCGTCTTTCGTTGCGTTGTTGTTGTAATCATAAAAAACTCCGGTATCAGGAACGATTTTTGAGCACTTTTTCGATCAGGCGACCATTGGTCTCGGAAATGGCCTCCACCTTGGCGCGGAAGTCCGCCGGGCCCAGATACGCCGGGCGGGTACCGAGCCGGTCCAGCACCTTGGCCAACCGTTCGGAGCCGGCGGCCTGCTTGCAGCCCTGCTCCAGGGTGGCGCGGGCCTGCTCCGGGATGCCCTTGGGCGCGATCACGCCGCCCCACCAGGAGGCGGTCATGTCATAGCCCTGAGCGGTGGCGGTCCGCACGCCCGGCAGGGTGTCCAGCGGCGCTTCGCTGAAGATCGCCACCGACTTCAGGTCGCGGTCGGCGACCACGTTGGACATGGTCATATACAGATCCACGTGGCCGCCCATCAGGGCGGTCACGCCCGGGCCGTCTCCGGCGAACGGTACGTGGGTGATCTCCACCCCGGCTTTTTCCAGGAACTGCTCCATGGCCAGATTCGGCAGGGAGCCCGGGCCGGGGCTGCCGTAGGTCAGCGCGCCGGGATGGGCTTCGGCATAGCTCACCAGTTCCTCCAGGTCGGAGAACGGCGAGCCTGGCTTCACCGCCAGCGCCTGGGGGCTTTCGAAGAACTGGCAGATGTAATCGAACGACGCCAGCTCGTACGGCGTGCGGCGCATATGCGGCTGGTTGACCAGGGTCGCGGCGGGCGCCACGCCAAAGGTGTAGCCATCGGCGCGGACACGGGCCAGTGCCGCCAGGCCGACCGTGCCGGCCCCACCGGAGCGGTTGTCCACCACCACGTTGGTGTTCAGGGTATCGGTCAGTTCCCGGGCGATGGCACGGGCCATCAGGTCGGTGCTGCCGCCGGCCGGGAAGGGCACCATGGCGGTGACCGGACGCTCGGGATAATCGGCGGCCCAGGCCGGGCCGAGACAGGCCAGCGCCGTGCCGAGCACGGCCAGACCACGGATACGACGGGTGATTGTTGTAAGCATGTCGTTTTCCTCTTGGTTTAAAGGGATCGCCGCAGCGGTCAGGACGCCTGTCGCAGGGTGAGTTTGGCGATGTTGAGCTGGTGGATCTGACTGGTGCCTTCGTAGAGCCGGAACAGGCGGACGTCACGATAGAGCCGCTCGATGCAGCTGTAGTCCGCCACATAGCCGGCGCCGCCGAAGATCTGTACCGCCCTGTCGGCCACCCGGCCGCACATTTCCGAGGCGAAGTACTTGCACATGGAGGCCTCGAGCTTGACGTCGCCGCCGTCGTCCCGCTTGCGCGCGGTTTCCAGAATCAGCGCCCGCGCCGCGTGAATTTCGGTTTGCATGTCGGCGATCATCGCCTGCACCAGTTGAAACTCCGCCACCGGCCGGCCGAACTGGCGGCGCTTGCTGGCATGGGCCAGCGCCTCATCGCGCATGCGCATGGCCGGCCCGGTGCACAGGGCGCTCAGGTGCAGGCGCTGCTTGTTGAGCACCTTCATGGCGGTGGCGAAACCGCGCCCCTCGACACCGCCGATCAGATTGGCGGCGGGCACGCGGCAATCCTCGAGGTACACCTCCGACACGGGCGAGCCGGCCTGGCCCATTTTTTTATAGGCCGGCCCCACGCTCAGACCCGGCGTGCCCGCTTCCACCAGAAAGGCGCTGATGCCGCCGGTGGTGAGGTCGTCGGGGTCGGTGCGCGCCATCACGGTGAACAGGCCGGCGATGGGCGCGTTGGTGATGTAGCACTTGGTGCCGTTGAGGACGTAGTCGTCGCCATCGCGGCGGGCACTGGTGGTCAGGGCGGTGGCGTCGGAACCGGCCTCCGGCTCGGTGAGCGCGAAACAGCCGGTGATCTCGCCGCGGGCCAGCGCCGGCAGATAGCGGTCTTTCTGTTCCTCGGTGCCGTCGGCGACCAGGGCCTCGGAGCCGATGCCCGTGTTAGTGCCGACCCGGGCCCGGAAAGCGGTGGTGGCTTGCGACAGTTCCATCGCCGCCAGCACCAGCTCTTCGCAGGTAAGCCCGGCACCGCCGTATTGCTCCGGGATGCTCCACCCGAAGTAGCCACGGCGTCGCATGTCCTGGACCAGTTCCTCAGGCACTTCGTCGCGCGCTTCCACGGTGTCCTCGGCGGGAATAGCCACGTCCCGGACCCAGGCCCGAACGCTTTCCAGCAGCGCCTGAAGGCCCTCCTGATCACGAATCATAGTGTTCTCCTTATGCCGGTCGCCCGGCGTGGTCTCAATGGATCAGCCGCAGCCTTGGTCACCGGCGGGCAGGCGCAGCAGCCGCAGTTCTTCGGTGAGCCGTTCGCCCAGGCGCTGCAGTTCAGCATCGGAGGTGCGGAAGCTCGGCATCATCAAACCGAGCACCGCCACCGGCCGGCCGTCATCGGTCAGCACGGGGACCGCCACCGCACTGGCGCCTTCCACCCGTTCGCCGTTGGACATGGCAAAGCCGCGCTGACGGATCAGGGCAAGCTCCTTGCGCATGGCGGAAACCTTGGGCCGGTAGCGCGTCAGTGACGTCATGGCACCGGACTGGATCAACGCTTCCTGCTCCGCCTCCGGCAGAAACGCCAGCATCGCTTTGCCGCCGGCGCCCAGGTAAAGGGGGAAAGCACTACCGACTTCCAGGGCGTAGCGGACCGGGTGCGCGCTGGGCAGCGCCGCGGTAACGATCTGTTGATCCCCGGCGCGGTGAAACAGCGACACGGTTTCACCGGTTTCCACGTGCCATTGCTCCATCAACGGGCGGACCCGCACCAGCACGTCATCGCTGTTCAGGAAGGGCCGCGCCAGCGCCATCACCGCATGGGACAGATGCCAGCGCTGCGTTTCCGGCTCGTAGCGCATCAGTCCTTTCTCGCTGATCGGTATCAATATCTCTTCCGCCACCCGTGGATCGAGCCCCACCGACTGGGCCAGGCGGTCGAGGGAGGCGCCGTTGGGCACCGCGTCGGACGCGGCCTGTAACAGGTCCAGCGAGCGGGACACCGCGCCGGCGCCAGTGGAGCGACCGGTATAGCTGTAGCGCTTGTCTTGCGGTCGCCGGTACAGATAACCGCGGGCTTCCAGCGTATGGAGGATGCGATAAACGATGGCGGTCGCCTCGCCCATGGCGTCCGCTATCTCCGTAAGGGACATCGGCTGGGACGTGCGCTCCATCAACTCCAGGACGTCAAAAGCGCGGGCCAGTGTTTGTAATTGGTAGCTTTTCGCCATTTATCTCTCTCCGAAACTGTTTTCTATTTAAGAAAATACCAATTCCGCTGTCAAGCTTTGTGACCGGCCGGTCGCAAAATGCATGGACGCCGCCCACGGCACCGCGCGCAAGAGTGCGCGAGGCACATACAGCGGCGGCGTGGCGAGGCAGGCGTGACGCGGGGTGAAGGAAGAGAGACGGGAGGGGGAAGCGGTGGCGCGCCGACCGTCGGAGGGCGAAGGCGGGAGAGGCCTCCGACGACCGTGCGCCGATCAATAAAGGTTAGATATAGAAATCCAGGTCTTCCTGGTGCTTAAGCAGGTCCCGCAGCTGGTAGGGGTCGTCGCCGTGGAAATACACCAGCCCCCAGTGGGTACCGAAAGCGGTGCGCTTGGTGACGGTCTCTTCCAGTGGCGCGGTGAGCTCGTGGAAATCGAAGTACGGGTGGTCCAGCGTCTCTTCCGGAATTTCCAGCTGGCTGACCACGCGGCGGCGCGGGTAGACGCCAAAGCAACCGGCGTGTCCCTTGGCATCGACCACTTCCCTGGGGAAGAAATCGACGATTTCCTGCTCGGTGGTTTTGGGGTCGAACACCAGCACCATGGCCTGGTAGGCATTGAAGCCGTAGACTTTTTCCAGAAGCTCGAACACTTTGAAACCCGGCGGGCGGTAGGCCACCTCGCCGAAGTACATGGTGCCGTCGCTGGTGACGAAGTACTCCGGGTGAATAAAGCCCGACTTGAGATCGAAGGTTTTGATCAGCTTTTCGATTTCCTGTTCGATGCGCGGGCGCCAGCTTTCCAGCTCCGGGCTGGCGGGCACGAACACGGAATAGCCGAGCGTCACGTACTCCGAAATATTCAGGAAACGCACTTTCCCATCGTGAATCCAGGCTTCCACGGCGAATTCCCAGCCGTCCAGATGGCTTTCCATCAGCACCGGAAATTCCTCGTCGGGAATGGTGTCCACTTC
Source organism: uncultured Alcanivorax sp. (assembly GCA_964556345.1). Lineage (GTDB taxonomy): Bacteria > Pseudomonadota > Gammaproteobacteria > Pseudomonadales > Alcanivoracaceae > Alloalcanivorax. The sequence continues at coordinate 22,931 of CAZKWA010000002.1, read as the reverse complement.
ATCCGGCGTGCGAATCACTCGGTGGCCGAGGCAGCCCGCCTTGTCGAAGGCTTTCAGGTGGATCGGGTCGTTCGGATCGCCGTCCAGTTTGAGCAGCGTCTGGTTCACTCTTTTCAGAAACCGGATCACGTCTTCGCGGTCGTGGGCTTCTTCGAAAATACCCACGCGAATGCCGCCCAATTGCGCGCGCCGTTTCATCAGGGCTTTGTCGCGGAACAGAACCGACTGACCGTACAGTCGCGGGTTATCCATCAACACCGAATTGATCGCACCGGCCCATTCCACGGTTTCCTCGAACAAGGGAATCGCCACGTCGACACCTTCCGCTTGCAGCTTTTCGGCGATTTCCATGGAGCGGTCGTTGAGCCGTTCGAAGTCCCAGCTCATGAAAGGAATGTCGTGTTCTTCGGCAAACGCCCGGGCCCAGTCCGGTGCCACCACCAGGAAACGGCGGTCGAACTTTTCCAGTGCTTCGATGGCGTTCAGGCTCCAGCCCAGCAGGGCGACGTAACCTTTTTGCGGATCTTTTTTCGCCGTCATGATCATCTCCTTGTTTCGGGCCGACCGTAGAAGGAGGCGCGGTGTGCCACCGCGGGTTCGGCGTGGCGTCCTTGCACACCGGGTCGTTGACCCGGATTCCAGAGTAACAGAACACGAGGCTTGCCGCGTCAAGGGCCCGGGGTTCATCTTGGGGTATAGTGTTACGCGGGCCGCCCTACCGGCGGCAAACGAGCTCGACCCGGGGATACCATGAGCACCAGCGATACGCAGCATAACGACGCCACGCCGGACCTGGCGGCACGCTTCGATCAGGCCCTGGACCAGGTCACCCAGGCCAGCCGCTTCGCCAAGGCGCTGCACTCCGGCAAGGTCATGCAACTGGCGGGCCGCCTGCTGTGCCAGCCGCGGGGCGCGGAACAGCTCTACCAGCGTGCCACGGCCATCGAGCACTCGGGGCTGTTCGAGGGCACCGACTGGGCGCATCCGGAGATTCTGCAGGCCGATATTACCGTGCAGACCCTGCGCCTGGGCGCCACCGACGACATCACCCTGGAATGCCTCAGCGAGCTGCGCCTGCTGGCGGTCGCCGAAGGCGAGCTGCCCCACGAAGCGCTGTCCGCCGAGCAGGCGCACCATTACCTGGCACAGGTGCTGGCGCTGAATCTGGATCTGCTGTTCGAGACCGGCGGCGAAGCGATCCGCGTGCGCCAGGGACGCATGGCGGTGGCGGTGCGCGGCGTGCTGCAAATGCTGGTCTCGCACATCGGCTACGACAACATCATTGACCGTTTGATCGAAGAGATCTGGCGGATTCTGGCGCAGCGCCCGGTGCGCGTGGACCACCTCAAGGCGATGATCACGCAGATCGCCGCCTGCCTGTACAACCCTTCGATCAGCGTTTCCAACAGCCGTGGCGCGGACCGGCTGGTGAGCGCGCTGTTCGGCCCCACCCAGGCGTCGGTGGAGGACCCGGGACTGGAAACCTACGCCGAACGGCTGGCCAGCATGGACAGCCAGGCGCTGCAACAGGAAGCCAACGGCTTCGCCCGCGCCATGCACGACACCGGCCTGGTGTCGGCGTATCAGCCGGTATTCCTGCGTTTCGCGGTGGCCCAGTCCACCGACCTGGTGAGCGCCGCCCTGGGGCTGAGCGCCACCGGCCGCGACGCCCTGCTCTGCTATCAGGACCTGGTCTACGCGCTGATCGACGCCTCGGTGTTTCCGGAGACCGCCCAGGCCGCCTACGGCCTGGCGCTGATGCTGGAGCGCGGCGTGCTGTTCGCGCCGCCGGTGGCGCCGGCGCTGTGGCGCCAGCTCGGTCAGACCCTGAGCGCCAACGCCGAGGCCGCCATTGTGCAGGCCCTGGGCGACGCCCGGCCCGCCAAGGTGCAATTGATTGCGGGCGTGCTCGGCGTGCTGGGCCTGCCGTTGGGGGTCGGGCAGGGCAATAACCCCACCTGCCAGTCGGCGCGGGCGATTTCCATGTGGGCCTACAACGACCCGGACTATTTGCTGCAGATGATCGTCTGGGCGACCCGCGATGACGATCTGGTGATGCATTTCGAGGGCCAGCGGCTCTCTTCCAAGGAACTGGCGCTGACCACGCCGGCGATCGCGCCCCTGGACGTGGACGCGGTGTCGGCGGTGCTGGTGCCCCATCTGGATCGCATCTACCACGCCATGGGCGCGTTATGCGCCGAGCGCGGCGACGACCCGCACCGCTGGATCAATCCGGAGTTCCACGGCTGGTGGGTAGGCCGGGGGTTCAAGCTGGCGGTGGATCTGGAGACCGGCAAACTGACCGACTACGAGCAGTTCGTGCGTCACTTCTACGCGTGCTACCACCCGCTGCACAACGGCAACCAGCCGCTGATCTACCCGCAACCGGTGGGCCTGGCGGTGACCGACAGCGCCGCCCGTTTCGTCGGCTGGCACGCGATCACCATCCAGCGCCTGACACTGGATCAGGACGAAGTGATGCGGGTGTATTTTTACAATCCCAATAACGATTCCGGCCAGGATCTCGGCAATGGCGTCAAAGTGTCCACCGAGGGGCGCGGCGAGCGCTTCGGCGAATCGTCCCTGCCGGTGGCCGAATTCGTGTCGCGCCTTTATATCTTCCACTTCGATCCGCTTGAGCGTATCGAGCCGGCCAGCGTGCCGGCCGGGGATGTGGCGCGGGTGGAAGCCCTGGCGCGGGGCAGCTGGGCCCTGGAGCGCTAATCGCCCTGGAACGCGTCCCGGTGGAACCGCGCCGCCTCTTCCACTTCGCTGATGCCCGGCGCCCAGGGGTCCTCGGGATCGGCGCCGGCCATCACTTCCAGGGTGGCGTGCACACCCCGGGCCAGGGATTCAGTGTGGTAGCCGCCTTCCAGCACCATCGCCAGCCGGCCTTGGCAGTGACGGTCGGCGATGTCCCGGACAATCCCGGTCATCGCGGCGAAACCCTCGAAGCTGATGTTCATGGCCAGATCGAAACGGTGCGCGTCGAAGCCGGCGGAGACCAGCACCAGATCGGGACGGAAGGCGTCCGCCGCCGGCACCAGGATGTCCCGGAACGCCTTAAGCATGGCCATGTCGCCGGTGCTGCCGGGCAGCGGCACGTTCACCGTGTAGCCCTCGCCCAGGCCGCCGCCCACTTCCGATAACAATCCGGAGCCGGGGTAGAACGGCGCCGCCCGGTGGGTATCGAAAAACAGAACATCCGGGTCGGCCCAGAAGATTTCCTGGGTGCCGTTACCGTGGTGAGCGTCCCAATCGACGATCAACACCCGCCGGCAACCGAGCGCGGCCTGGGCATGGGCCGCCGCCACCGCCACGTTATTGAACAGACAGAAACCGCGGGCACGCACCGATTCGGCATGATGGCCCGGCGGGCGCACGATGGCGAAGGCGCTGCCGGCGCGACCGGCGACCACCGCCTCCACCGCCGCGATGGCGGAACCGGCGGCCACTTCGGCGGCTTCCACGCTGCCCGGCGACACCGCCGTGGTGTCCACATCCAGCCAGGCGTTTTCGCCGCGCATGGCGTAGATGCCGTCCAGATAGGAGGTGGTGTGCACCCGCGCCAGTTGCTCGCGGCTGGCGACCCGGCCCGTCTCGAAACGGACGCCGGGAACCGGCTCCCGTTCCAGCAACTCCATGACCGCGGTGAGCCGGCCAGGGTGTTCCGGGTAGCTCCATTTCGCGCCCAGGCCGGACAGAATCTCCCGTACCCGGCGGTCCAGCCGGCCCGGCAGAAAGTCGACATCCGCGTCCGGCCGGTGATCCAGCATGCGCGGATCGTGGAACAGTATCACTTCGCGGTCACCAATCATGGCGCCCTCATCCGAGCTGAGTTACTCCCCTTATACAGGTTCTCGGCGTGGCGACAAGACTCCGCGATTAAACCAGAACGCCAGGGCCAGGGCGGGCAACGTCAAGCCGACGCTGAGCACGAACATGGCGCCGTGGCCAATCGGCATGGCGCCGCCGCCGGGCACCGCGAACGCCAGCCCGCCGACGATCAGCATCAGCCGGATCGGCCACTGCAGAAACCGCTGTGTGGCCAGGCTGCCGATGCCCACCAGATAGCCCTGAATAGCGCTGGCGATCAGCACCACGCCGACCAGCGCCTGGGCCAGCACCAGCGCGATTTCCTGCCATTGCCCCTGCAGGATCAGCGCCGGGTTGAGCACGAACAGGAAGGGCACGAAATAAATCACACTGCCCAGACGCATGGCGTTAAGCCCGGTTTCCATGGGTCTGGAGCCGGCCACCGTGGCCGCCGCGAACGCGCCCAGCGCCACCGGCGGCGTGATGTAACTGAGCATGCCCCAGTAAAGAATGAATAAATGCACCGCCAGCGGGTTCATGCCGCCGCCCTGGATCAACGCCGGCGCCAACGCCACCGCCAGGAAAATATAGGCGGCGGTCACGGTCATCCCGATGCCGAGAATAAAACTGGTCACCGCGCCCATCAGCAGCAGCACCAGCGGATTGCCGCCGGCGATGTAGATCAGATCGTTGGCGATGGTGCCCGACAGCCCGGTCACCGACAGCGCGCCCACCAGCAAGCCGACGCCGGCGAGAATGGTGATCAGCTCCGCGAACAGCTTGCCGGCGCTGGAGAAGAAATCGGTCAGGTCCCGCCAGCCCCAGCGCTGGTACGGCAGAATCTGGTTGATCACCAGCAGCAGCGCGGTGGCATAGAACGGCGCGATGGCCTCGCGGCGCAGCCAGAACAGCATCCAGATGAGCAGCACGAACACGAAGATGAAATACCAGCCTTCTTTCAGCGTCTGTTTCAGCGAGGGCAGCTCGTCTTCCGGCAGCCCCTTGAGCTGATGCTTGGCGGCGTAGGCATCGATCTGCACGAACAGGCCGAGGTAGAACAACAACGACGGCACCACCGCCGCCAGAGCGATGGCACTGTAGGGCGTGTTCAGAAAGCTGGCCATGACAAAGGCGGTGGCGCCCATCACCGGCGGCATCAATACGCCGCCGGTGGAGGCGCACGCCTCCACGCCGGCGGCGTAGGAGCGGCCGATGCCGACCCGGCGCATGGCGGGAATGGTAAGCACCCCGGTGGTCAACACATTGGTGATCACGCTGCCGCTCATGGAGCCCATCAGGCCGCTGGAAAAAATCGACACCTTGGCGGGCCCGCCCCGCACATGCCCGAGCAGGGCGAACGCCAGATTAATGAAGAATTTACCGCCGCCGGTTTTCTGCAACGCCACCCCGAACAGCAGAAAGCCGATCACCAGATTGGCGAACGCCTGCAACGGAATGCCGAACACGCTTTCCCGGCTCATGGCGTGGTAAATCGCGGTTTGTTCCGGCGAGGACGGAAAGCCCTGGATCGGCCCCGGCATGATGTCGGCGACCATCGGATAGCAGCCGGCCACGCCGACGATCAGCGCCAGCGGCCAGCCGCCGGCACGGCGCACCGCCTCCACCGTCAGCCCCCACAGCACGAAGCTCATGACCGTGGCGGTTTGCGGCGCGGCGTACTCCCAGCCGTTATCGAGAATGCGCTCGGCGTTATAGACGAAGTAGCCGCAGGTGCCCACGGCCAGCAGGAACAGCAGCACGTCGTACCAGGGCACCCGGCGGCGGTCGCCGCCGGAGAACGCCGGCCACAGGATGAATACCAGCGGCACCATCAGCGCCACCACGGTGTAGAGAAACTGGCTCTCCACCGCGGTGACCAGGCTGAAGTAGCCCAGATTGAGAACGTAATCGAGGGTCAGGACGGTGAGAACCAGGGTCGCCAGGCGCGGCAGCCAGGGCCAAAGGCCCTGTAACTCGCGCACGCCCGACACCTGTTTCGCCGTCGGCTCGGTCGGCGGATGAGATTCCACGGCGGACGACTCCTCAGGGTGTTAGCGGAACACCGGGTTCATGCCTTCGGCTTCCAGCGCTTTCGCCCGCGCGTTCATCCAGCCCTGGCGGAACGCCTCGTCATCGTCCGGCGCGTTACCGGTATATTTTTTCCAGGCCGTTTGCAGCACCCGCTGACGCTTCACCAGGCGGTCCTGATGCGCCTGCATCTCATCGGTCCAATGGCCGATTTCCTTGTAGTAGGCCACCACCTCATCGTGGAACGGAATCACCCACTGCATGTTCTGCTTTTCCAGGGCGTAACCGGTGTTGCCCGGCGCCGCGTCCTTGTACTTGTCGTAATCCTCGATCAGCACCTTGATCAGGTTGCCGGCCAGGCCGCTTTTCTGGTCCGCGTTGGCGACCAGAATCGGATAGGGATAGCTGGCGCCCACCCAGGGGTTGTCCTTGCCGTAATCGCCGGCGGCGGCCGTGACCCGGTGAGGCTGAAAGTACGGCGCCACCGCCTGCAGACGTTTCCAGCCTTCCTTGTTATCGGGGTCCAGGCGCGGCCAGACGATGCCGCGCGGGCTGGCGGCCAGCTGCTGCGCCGGCGGCGCCACCGACATGGTGAAGCCGGTATCGCTCTGCCCGGCGATCACCCCGTCGAAAGCGCGGCCGTAGCCGGGAAACTCCACTCGCTCCACGTCGTCCCAGGTGAGCCCGCCGAACGCCAGGAAGGCCTCGGTGCCCAGGTTGAGGGCGTCGTCACCGCGAATATAAGAGACTTTCTTGCCTTTCAGGTCGGCCGGTGTTTCCACGTCGATATCACCGGCCACGGCCACGCCGAGCCCGAAGCTGGCGATGGACGTGGCGATCACCCGGATCGGCTGCGGGCCCCACTGGCGGTCGGCGAACATCAGCACGCCCTCGGAGCCGTAGTAACTGGCGATGCCACAGGCACACAACGGCACCCGGCCGGTGCGCAACGGGGTCATGCGGGATACGTCGTTTTCACCGGGCAGAATACGCACCGAGACGTCGTATTCGTTCTGCAGCAGATTGCCCACCGACACCATCTGGGTGTAGCCGGCGGAGCCGGTGCCGTAGGCGGTCATGGCGATGGTGCCGGGCAGCTTCACGTTGTCCGCCGCCTGGGCCAGGCCGGCCGTCACCAGAGCCACCAGGCAAAGCGCGCCTCGCTGGAAAATAGTCATTGTTAGCTCTCCCGTTTATTTGTTGTTGTGATGGCTATTTCGCATAGCGAAATAGCTGTCCAATAACGTTAACGGTTAGAGCCTATACCCGGTCCGGGCCGGGGGGAAGAGACGGCGTCGACACTCCTGGCAGGCGGCGGCTCGCCCGTCCGGGCGCCGGCGCGGAACGCGGCCACAAAAAAAGCGGGGCCCGAAGGCCCCGCTTTTCGTGCCCGGCGCGGTGAAGCGCGGGCGGGTTTTGCTCTGGCGGTCAGGCCAGAAACGTCGCTTTAGATAGCGACGATGTTCTCTGCCTGAGGACCTTTCTGGCCCTGAGTCACAGTGAACTCAACGCGCTGGCCTTCGGCCAGGGTTTTGAAACCTGAGCCCTGGATAGCGCTGAAGTGTGCGAACACGTCAGGGCCGTTTTCCTGCTCGATGAAACCAAAACCTTTAGCTTCGTTGAACCACTTAACGGTACCGGTGGTAGTGGACATAATAGTCTCCTGATCATTCAGAAAGTAATGATAGCCCGGTTAGGGGCCGGTTGTGCTGGAAGTCTTGCGGTTACTTATGAAGGTCAGGACGAACGCTAACTGGTAGGGCATCGAACAGGGATTCATAAATACGTGCGAACTTTCAAGCTGTGCCCAGGATACACCCCCTGGCCCGCCTGTCAAAACAATTTCGCTCCCACCGCCCGGTGCGTCCTACCCACGCACCCAGGCGAGCGCCGCGCTCTTTTCCTCCACGGGGAAGGCTTTCACCTCCACGGACGGCATCAGCCGGTCGGTCACCGAGGCGATCTTATGCACCCAGGCCCGGTCGGAGACCACCGCCTCGCGCTCGAAGCGGCGCCAGTTGCCAAGGCCGAATTTCATATCCTTGAACAGGGCCTCCAGGCCGATACCACCCAGGGAGACCAGCTCCACGTAGACCCGGATTTTCTCGTGACGGGTCAGACGGTCCTCGATCTCCGCCAGCACCCTGTCGAACGTTTCGTTGTCGACCTTGCCGTCGATACGGAGCCCGACGATGTGGTCCTCCTGAAGCTCGATCAATTCCATCATGACACCACTCCTTTCGTGTCCGCTGCTCCCTGTTAGATGCGGTAGCCCCGGGGGTTTCTCAAGGTCCGCGGCTAAAGGAATGTCAGCCCGAGGCTGATGATCACCCCGGTGATGATCAGCAGCATCAGGCAGTACCCCATGATGTCCTTGGCCTTGAGACCGGCGATGGCCAGCACCGGCAGGGCCCAGAACGGCTGCAACAGGTTGGTCCAGGCGTCGCCCCAGGCCACGCCCATGGCCACCCGGGGAATATCGGCGCCCAGTTCCTGGGCCGCCGGCAGCATCACCGGCGCCTGCACCGCCCACTGGCCGCCGCCGGACGGCACGAAGATGTTCACCACGCCGGCGCTGATAAAGCTCCAGAACGGCAGCGTCTCGGCGCTGGCGATGGACACGAACCCGCTGGAGATGGTCTGCGCCAGCCCGGAGTCGGTCATCACCGCCATGATGCCGGCGTAAAAGGGGAACTGGATGACGATGCCGGCGCCGCCCTTGACCGCCTCGTGCAGGCTGATCAACAACCGGCGCGGGGTCTGGTGCAACACAATGGCCAGGAACAGGAACATGAAATTGACGATGTTCAGGTTCAGGCCGCCGCCTTCCTGTAAAAAGTAGTAAAACGCGTAGGCGATACCGCTGAAACCGATCAGCCAGGCCAGTACCCGGCTGTTTTCCAGGTGCTCCGCCGGGCGGGTGATGGTGATCTCCGGCACCTCGGGATCGCGGATACGGGCCTCGTCCACATAAAAGCTGTCTTTCTCTTCCGGCAGCATCAGCCGGTTGACCACCGGCACCACCACGAACAGCGCCACCACGATGGCGATATTGAAGAACGCGAAAATCGTGTCGCTGGTACCGATAATACCGATGGTCTGTTCGGTGAAGTGGCCCGGGGTGGCGATGGTCAACGGGATCGAACCGGCCAGCCCGCCGTGCCAGACGATGAACCCGGAATAGGCGCTGGCGATCAGCAGCGGGTAATGGACCTTGATCTGACGGGCCAGCGCCTTGGCGAACAGCGCCCCGACCACCAGGCCGAACCCCCAGTTGATCCAGCTGGCGATCAACGCCACATAGGTGACCAGCAGAATCGCCTGGCCCGGGGTGCGGGCGATCGACGCCAGGCGGTTAAGAATCCCCTTCACCAGCGGCGTGCTGGCGAGCATGAAGCCGGTGACGAGCACCAGCAGCATCTGCATGGAGAAGGTCAGCAGCCCCCAGAAGCCGTCGCCCCACATGGCCATCACCGCCACCGGCGACTGCCCTTCAATGCCCATGGCGGCGGCGAACGCCACCAGGGTGAGGATCAGCACGAATATGTAGGGGTCGGGCAGGTAGCGGTCGACCAGACGGACCAGCGGTTGAGCGGCGCGGTTAAGCATGGGAAGGCCTCCCTGTTGTTATGGTTATCAATGCTAGGCCTGAATCTCTCCCGCGCGCCACGGATTGTCAGTGATCGGGGTCACGATGCCGGGAATATTTCAACAAGTGAGGAAATAAATACTCCGGGCGAACAGCATGCCTCTGGAAACCAGGCCACTGCGGTCGCACACTGGCCAAGGTTAGGGACACAACCTTCGAAGGAGTCGTACCATGCCGTTCACCGCCACCGACCCGATCAAGATCATCTTCGCGATTCTTCTGCCGCCCGTCGGCGTGTTTCTGGAAGTGGGCTTCAAGGGCCATTTCTGGCTCAACATTCTGCTGACCCTGCTCGGTTACATCCCGGGCATCATCCATGCGCTCTATGTGATCTTTAAGCACTGAGCCGGGCCGGCGGCGTCACAGCGCCGCCAGCCAGCGGGCCACCGCCTGGCCGATCTCCACCGGCGAGTCTTCCTGCAGGAAGTGACTGCCCTTGACGGTCACCTCGGTCTGGTTCGGCCAGCCGCGGCAGAATTCGCGTTGCCGGCCGATCAGGATGGAGCCCGGGTCGGCGTTCACGAACAGCTTGGGCACCGGGCTCGCCGCCAGCCAGCGGCCATACTCCTCCACCAGGCGGACCATTTCCGGGGGCTCGCCCTCCATGGGGATCTCACGGGGCCAGCTGAGCGTTGGCCGGCGGTCTTCCTCAAGCTCGAAGGGGCGGCGGTAGTGCGCCATTTCCACATCGGTGAGCCCGCGCAATACGGAACCGGGCAGCACCGCCTCCACGAACATATTGCGCTTGAGAATCAGGTCCTCGCCTTTTTCCGAGCGGAACCCCTGGAAGATACCGCGCGCGGTCTCCGGCCAGTCGTCCCAGGTCATCGGCATGACGATGGCTTCCATATAGGCAATTGCCTTGACCGCGTCCGGGTGCCGGCTGGCCCAATGAAACCCCAGACCGCTGCCCCAGTCGTGTACCACCAGGGTGACGTCACGGTCCAGGCCCAGCGCCGCCAGCAGCCCGTCCAGATAGTGATACGCGGTATGGAAGCCGTAGCGGCCGGGGCCGTCGCTGGCCGGCAGCTTCTCGGAATCGCCCTGGCCGATCAGATCCGGGGCGATCACCCGGCCGCTGCCCACCAGTTCCGGGATCACGTTGCGCCACAGGTAGGACGAGGTGGGGTTGCCGTGCAGCAACACGATGGGATCGCCCTCCCCCTGATCCACATAAGCGATCCGTTTGCCGTCGACCTCCTGGAAGTGCTTTTCGTAGGGCATCTGGTCCGAGATCATGGCGGCGGCCTCCTGACGTTGATAGCAAGGGACACCCAGCTTAACGAAAACCCGGTGAACCTCACCAGCCGGGCCTTGCCAAAGGTTCAGGCAAGAATTCAACAGTATCGCGCTAGCCGCCGGGCCGCCCCACTGTTTAGGGTGGCCCGAGCCCAACAAGGAAGGAGTGACCCATGAAGACCCTGACATTCGAAAACGGCGACAGCATGCCGATGCTCGGCCTGGGCACCTGGAAATCCGCCCCCGGCGACGTCTACGCCGCGGTCAAGGAAGCCCTGCGGCAGGGCTACCGGCACATCGACTGCGCCCGCATTTACGGCAACGAAGCGGAGGTCGGCCAGGCCCTGGCCGAGAGTTTCGCCGCCGGCACCGTGAGCCGCGAGGATCTGTGGATCACCTCGAAACTGTGGAACAGCGCGCACGCCCCGGAGGACGTGCAACCGGCCCTGGAGAAAACCCTCGACGACCTGCGGCTGGATTATCTCGATCTCTACCTGATGCACTGGCCGGTGGCGCTGACTCCCGGGATCACCTTCCCCGAATCCGGCGCCGACATTCTGGCTCCCGAGGCCATGCCGGTGGCCGACACCTGGCGCGCCATGGAGCAACTGGTGGACGACAACCTGACCCGCCAGATCGGCGTGTCCAACTTCAGCGTGCGCAAACTCACCGCACTGCTGGAAACCGCCCGCCACCGCCCGGCCATGAATCAGGTGGAATTGCACCCCTACCTGCAGCAAACGCCGCTGGTACGCTTCTGCCATGACAACAACATCCAGGTCACCGCCTATTCACCGCTGGGTTCCTCCGACCGCCCGGACCATTTCAAAGCCGAGGACGAGCCGGTGTTGCTGGAAGACCCGGTGATCAACCGTATCGCCGAGCGGCACGATGCCAGCGCCGCCCAGGTGCTGATCAGCTGGGCGCTGCACCGCGACACGGCGGTGATCCCCAAATCCGTGAACCCGGAACGCCTGAAACAGAACCTGGCCGCCGCCGACCTGGCGCTCAGCGACGACGACCTCAACGAGATCGCCGATCTGGACCGCCACCGCCGTTATGTGGATGGTGCCTTCTGGGCCCAGGAAGGCAGCCCCTACACCCTGGAAACGCTCTGGGACGAATAGCCGGCGGGTCCACGCCTTTACCCTTTTTTACCGCCGCGACCACCTGGTTCACTTAAACGTCCGAACACGGCGTGCAATCATTGGCAGTCATAATAACGGCGCGGGCCGGAACGCCCGCGCCCTCGGCCGCCGGACGCACAGATGCCGCCACGACACCCTCCCGAATTGGACCAGGACACCGACCGGACCGACTTCCATTCGATCACGGTTCGCTCCGCCATGCTCACCGGCATATTTCTGCTGCTGGTGATGTACACCCTGTACGCCGCCGCCACCCTGTTCATGCCGCTGATGGTGGCGTTCCTTACCAGCCTGATCTTCACCCCGGTGGTGCGGGCACTGCGGGTGCTGAAGATTCCACCGCCGGTGAGCGCGGCGGCGGTCGTGCTGGGCGTGTTGGGGCTCGGCTTCGGCGCGCTCTACGGCCTCTCCGAACCGGCGATGGAATGGCTGGAGAAAGCGCCCCGCGACCTGCGCCAGCTGGAACGGGAATTCCACCAGTTCAGCGAACCCATGCAACAGCTCAAGCTGGCCAACGCGCAGATCGAGGACATCACCCCCGGTGACGAGAGCAAGCAGAAAGAGGAAGCCCCCGCCTGGAGCCCGGTGAAGTGGATTCTTTCCGGCACCTGGTCGGCACTGTACGGCATCGCCCTGAGCGTGATTCTGCTGTACTTCATGCTCGCCTCCGGAGACACCTTTCTGCGCAAGCTGGTGCGGGTGATCCCCCAGTTCGAGCATAAAAGAGCAGCGGTGGAAACCGTTCGCCAGATTCAGACCAGCGTCTCGCTGTATCTGGGCACCATCACCATCATCAACGCCTGCCTGGGGGCGGGCTCGGCGTTGATCCTCTACCTGCTGGACATGCCCAACCCGATACTGTTCGGGGTGATGGTGGGGATGCTCAACTTCGCGCCCTATATCGGGCCGATCATCAGCGCCGTGGTGTTGCTCTTTATCAGCAGCCTGAATTTCGACGGCCTCACCCAGGTCCTGCTGCCGCCGGTTCTGGTGATCGCGCTGAACATTCTGGAAGGCCAGTTCATCACCCCCACCGTGGCCGGACACCGCCTGGCGTTGAGCCCGGTGGTGGTGTTCCTGTCGATTCTGCTGTGGGGCTGGATGTGGGGCGTCGTCGGTATTCTGATCGCGGTGCCCCTGCTGGTGTGCATCAAGCTGGTGTGCGACAACATTTCGTCGCTGCGGCCGCTGTCGGAATTCCTGGGGCGCTAGAGGCGGGCCCGGAACCGGGCCCGCCGACGAAGCCGATTACTCGAGGGTAATGGTTTCAGCGAAGACCTGGCCGGCGTCGTCGCCACCGGTGATCTCCTTGGTATAGAGAAACACGCCGGACCCCGGCGTGTGCTGGTAGGTCGAGGTGAAGGGACGCTGGTCCACATCCACACCCTTGACCACCTTATTGAGATCGAAGAAGTCACACACCGAATCGCCGCAAGAGAACGGTGCGTCCCGCTCGGTATAGCTCACCTCCAGCACTTCCTCTTCGCCCACGACACAGCTGTCGCCGTCCGTCTGGAAGGTGTCGCTGCCGGTCCAGGTCATGGCGTCCGCGCCGAACTGATACGCCCAGCCCGCCTCCGCCCCGGGGCATCCGCTGGAAGTGATCACGCTGTTGGCGGCGCGGCCGGCCATATCAATACGGAACGGCAGCATGCCGAACACGTAATCCTGCTCATCGGGCACGCTGAGCACCAGCCGGCCCAGATCGTCAATGGAGAGCGTGATATCCTCGGCATCGGACAGGCCGGAGCTGCCGTTGGCGTCCTGCCCGGGCGTGGCGCTCAGTTCGCCGGCGCCGTTCACACTCCAGGTCCCGGTTTCCACGCCCCGATCGCTGATCTCGTCGCCCGCCAGCTGTACCTGCAGGTAACGGCCATCGTCGAGCAGATGCAGCAGGCCATCGCCGGGGCGGCCCCAGCTGCCGCTGAAACCGTCCGTGACCACCTTGTTCAAGGTCAGGTCGAAGGTTTCATCCTCGTCCTCGAAAGAGAGAATCATGCGGGTGGGGTTCACCATGGTGATGGTGGGGTTCTCGCCTTCACCGTCCTCGTACAGCCCGCAGTCCGAGGGCGCCTCGGCGTTGCCGGTGGTGTCCAGCAGCGCTTCGGTCACCGCCAGGCGCATGGTCGCCGCGTCCACTTGGTAGCTGCCGAACTCCAGACCGTTACCGCAGTCCGGATCCACGTGGAAGATGCCCAGCGCGTAACGGCCGCCGGTCAGGAAGGTCAGCACCGCGATCTCGGAGCCGGGGTCATTGGCGAGCCGCCAGCTGCCGGAGAGGTAACGCTCAACGGTGCGGTTGCTGTGCGCTTGCGCGTCGTCCGGCGTCACCACCGCGACGCCCTGATCCTCGGCGAACGGCGCCAGCTGGGTGTCGACGAAATCGTTGGTCGGCTGATTGAAGTCGAACACCGTATCGGTGGCCGCGGTGGCCACGTCGTCATCAATGGTGATGCCGTTGTCCGGATTGTTATCGCTGTCGAAGGATTGCAGGAAGACGGCGATATTCAGGGCGATGTCCTCCGCCGTGACGCCGGCGCCGGGCGAGGCGTTGGCCGCCAGGGCCGCCGGCGTCAGGACACCGCTGGCCGGCGCGCTGCCGAGAACGATGCCGCCGACAAAGAATTCCACGGTATCGCCGGCGCGGTAATCAAATTCACCGGCCGCGTTGGTGAGCCCGCTGAGCCCCGACGGCGTGGCCCGGTAGCCCACCCCGCCCACTTCAGCGTCCAGAAACACCCCTGTTGAGGTAGCGGCGCCACCGCCCGGCGCGTCACCACCGCCACTGCTGCTGCCCCCGCCACCGCAAGCGGCCAGCGTGGTAGCCGCGAGAACCGCCGCGACGGCGGCAAAGCCTGATCGTTTGCCCAGGTTGTTCATGTTCGTTCCCCGTTAAAATTCAGTGCGCCGGCCTGCCCAGGCCCGCACGGTCTTTCGAACATAGAAGAACGAACAAAAAACGGCATACCCCATATAAGGTATGCCGTGGATTATACGAAGGGGCGCTGCGCGCCCGAGGCATGGTCGGCAATCAACGAAGTTGGCTGTCTTTACTGCCGCGCCGGTTATAGCCCTCGGAGCGGGCCTCGTCGCGCTCGCTCTGGCACAGCGTGCACAGCCGCACGCCGGGCAGCGCCTGGCGGCGCGCCTCGGGAATCACCGCCTCGCACTCTTCGCAGTGCGTCAGGCTGTCGCCGACGGGCAAGCGGCTGCGGGCATGCTGCACCGCCGAGTCCACGGTACTGTCGATCTGATCCTGAACGGCCCCTTCCGGGGCCCAGCCGGTCGCCATGGCGTTCTCCTGATGGCCTTTCATCGTAATGTAACGCCGAACCCCTGACGCCGTTAAGCCCCCGCATCCATTCACCGCCGGCCCCGCGGGGGCGGAAACACTGGGTACGGCGCGCGCCGTGCGCTACAGTAGCGCCCGCCGCGAACGCCCAACCAGACCCTGGATCAGCCGCTTATGTCCGCCACAGCCTGTCCCCCGAGCCGTCCCAACATCGTGATCATGGTGGCCGGCGGCATTCTGGTGGCGCTGGTGGCGATCGTGTTCGCGCGGCTCGCCTACGGTCTGATCCTGCCACCCATGCGCGACGACCTGGGCCTGAGCTACCGGCAGGCCGGCACCCTGGGCACGGTCACCGCGCTGGGCTATTTGCTGTTCGTGCTGCTCGGCGGCATCGCCGCCAGCCGCTGGGGCGCACGCAACGCGGTGGCCACCGGCCTGCTGATCCTCACCGCCGGCTTCGCCGGCCTGGCGGCGGCCAGCGACTACGCGGTGATCGTCGGGCTGATGGCGCTGCTGGGCCTGGGCACCGCCTTCTGCTTCGCGCCCATGGTGTCGCTGCTGGCCACCTGGTACCCGGAGAAGCGCGGCCTGGTGATCGGCTGCATGGCCGGCGGCGTGGGCGCCGGCATCTTCGCCACCGGCCTGCTGGTGCCCTGGCTCTCCAATTGCTACGGCGAGCACGGCTGGCGCATCGCCTGGGGCCTGTTCGCCGCGCTGGCCGCGGTGGCGGTGGTGCTGGTACTGGCGGCGGTGCGCGACCCGGAACCGGTCGCCCACGATCACCCGGACCGCCCGGCGCCGGGGGACAAATGGCGCATCTACCGCAACCCGCGCGTGATCGTCATGGCCACCATCTACGGCATCATCGGCATGGTCTACATTATCCAGGCGATCTTCATGGTCAGCTATGTGGTCGAATCCGGCTTTGACGAGTCCACCGCCGGCTGGCTGATGGCCATGTCCGGGCTGCTGTCGGTGGCCGCCGGGCCGCTGTGGGGGTCGCTGTCCGATGTGTGGGGCCGGGGCAACGCCCTGACCCTGGCGATGACGGTGGTCACCCTGGCCATGGGCCTGCCGCTGATCGACCAGAGCCTGCCCCTGTTCTTCGCCCACTTCCTGCTGATGGGCTGCGCGGTGAACGGTGTCTTCACCATGATCCAGGCCGCCAGCACCGACCAGGTGGCGCCGCGCTACATCCCCATCGCCTTCAGCTACGTGACGGTGTTCTTCGCCGGTGGCCAGTTCCTGGGGCCGGCCATCGCCGGCTGGCTGATCGAAGCCACCGGCGGCTTCCGCCTGGCCGTGGCCTTCACCTGCGTGTCGCTGCTGGTGGGCCTGTACCTGACCCAGAAGATCCGCCGCTTCCCCGCCGGCCTGGCGGTGGATTGAACATCCGGCGAGCGGCCGTCGCTGGAAGCACTTTGGTGCTCCTCAAGAACCGGTGGAAGGTGGCCGATAAGCCACCCCGAAGCCATCGGCCAATGTGGAGAGTCGCTTATCCAACGTCCACAATTCAGCGCCGGGAGTCATCAGCGTCGACGCCAACAGCACCGTATCCACCAGGCCACAGCCGCGTCCGTAGAGCGCCTCCCGCTCGATGAAATGCATCACCTCTTTCAGGCTGGCCTGGTAACTGGGGCGCAACAACTCGATATAACCCAGCGTTCGTGCGCGCGGCTCCGGAGGTGTTCCACCACCATGGGGTGCGCCAAGACGCTCATTGCGACAGCGGCTCCTCACGCCGCCGCGATATCTCATTCATGCCCGGCTTCGAGCCTGCCAGGGCGGCCAAACGCCGGGCCGCCTGCACCCGCACATAGGTTTGCATCGCTTCCCGGAAGAGATCGGCGGGCTTATCGGTCCCCGGATCGGCGAGTTGCAGCGCCTTCTCGTAAAGCTCGTCGTCGATAGTGACGATAGTACGCATGGGAAACTCCTGAATCACATTTGATTCATGACAGCATCAATTTAATCATCAAATCATGCCCCACACCGATTCCAGGGTCAGAGAGACCGCCGCCACCGCCATCACCACCAGCAACAGCACTCCCATCCCCCGCACCCCCGTCGCCAGAGCGCCAACGCGAGTTTAAACGATACCTGCATCAGCACCCGGAACCCGGTGGTGTCCAGCTTCTCGAATAAACGGGGTGTTCTCCATCGGAGATATCGCAAATGTCTGTACGTCATTTCTTACGAGTTAATCGGGCGAAAGGTCACCTTGATCCCCAGAACCGGAAACGCAAGAGTCCGGACTTCACCAGACGATGGCGACATGGCGTGCCGTGTCGGCGATGCTAATCTGGGTTCTCGATTTTGGGGAGGAGATCAAGACATGCTGACCACGCTGGCGATCAACAACTACCGCTCGGTGCTGGATCTGGCTCTGCCGCTGGGACCACTCAACGTGGTGACCGGCGCCAACGGCAGTGGCAAGTCCAATCTCTACCGGGCGTTGCGGCTGTTGGCCGCCACCGCCCGGGACGATGTGATCGCCGCCCTGGCCCAGGAAGGCGGCCTGGAATCCACCTTTTGGGCGGGCCCGGAAACGCTCACCAAAGGCATGCGCGACGGTTCGGTGCCGGTGCAGGGCGGTCCTCGCCAGGGCCCCCGGCGTCTGCGGCTGGGCTTCGCCGGTGAGGATTTCGGTTATCTGATCGAACTGGGTTTGCCCACACCGGACAGCCGCACGGTGTTCAATCTGGACCCGGAGATCAAGCGGGAGATGATCTGGGCCGGGCCGGTGCTACGCCCGGCGGCGCTGCTGGTGGAACGGCGGGGACCGATGGTCAGGATTCGTGACGACCAGGGCTGGCGGGTCATCAGCGAGCACCTGAATACCTTTGACAGCCTGTTCAGCCAGGTGGCGGACGCCCGCACCACACCGGAAGTGCTGGAGCTGCGCGAGCGCATTCGCGGCTGGCGTTTCTACGACCACTTCCGCACCGACGCGGACGCGCCGGCACGCCAGACACAATTGGGCACGCGGACCCCGGTATTGCACCACGACGGCCGCGACCTGGCCGCCGCCTTGCAGACCATTCGCGAGATCGGCGACGGCGAGGCCCTGGACGGTGCCATCGAGGACGCCTTCCCCGGCGCCCGGCTGACCGTTGAGCCGCAACCCGACGGCCGGCTGCGCCTGGCCTTCCATCAGCACGGGCTGCTGCGCCCGTTGAGCGCCGCCGAGCTGTCCGACGGCACCCTGCGTTACCTGTTGCTGGTAGCCGCCCTGCTCACGCCCCGGCCGCCGTCCCTGATGGTGCTCAACGAACCGGAAAACAGCCTGCACCCGGACCTGCTGCCGGCCCTGGCGCGTCTGATCATGGGCGCCGCCCGTCACGGTCAGATATGGGTGATCAGCCACGCCACCCGGCTGGTGGCGGCACTCAACGACTCGCCGGAGTGTCAGGGGCTGGAGCTGGAAAAGGCACTGGGGGAGACCCTGGCGCCCGCCTTGGGGCTGCTGGAACGCCCCACCTGGCACTGGCCCTGACTCAGCGCCGTCGGCGGCGCGGCATCCACCACTGCCACGCCAACATGGCAATGGCACCCCGCCATTATCATCGTCGGCCGTTCCTGATTAGAATGTGCGGCTTCCCGGCGCCACGGTGCGATCGGGCCCTCTTTTCCATGGATGTCGAACCAGGGCGCGGCGATGAGCAACGGCAGGCCCAACACCTTGAAAAACAGCCCCCAGGGCGGTCCGCTGACGCGGCAGTTGGCGGGGCTGGGCGCGCGCGCCGCCCGCGCGCCCCTGCCGTGCTTCGGCGAGCGCCTGGCGCGGCTGTTCGATTTGTCGGACACGGTGGCGCTGGACGCCGCCAATGTGCGGCCCCGGGACGGTCATTTCAGCGCCGACGGCAAGGCCGCCGAACGGCTGCGCGCGGAGCTGGATAAACTACGCCGCACCCAGCGGGAGGCCATCGAAGCCAGCGTCACCGACGATCGGATCGGCACCCGCAACGGCCTGCCGGTGCCCGAGGCCGGCCCGAGCGCGGCGCAGCCACCGGATTTCGAACCCTACCGGCGTTTCTACCAGGGCAAGCAGCGGCAAATGGCCGCCGCCATACCGCCGCTACGGCTTAAGGCGCGCGGCGCGCTCACCGACTACAGCCCGGCGCTGGCCCAGGTGGCGCAAATCGACGCGGTCTTCGACGCCACCCTCACCGGGTACGCCCGCGGCGGCTTCGGCGCCGTGCCCGGGGTGTTGGAAAAGCGCTTCCTGGCACTCTGGCCGGACCGTCAGCAAAGCCTGCTGGCCGAGGAGCCCGGCCACCGCCCCGAAGACTGGATGAAGGAAGGCGCCTGGCTGCACCGCTTTTGCCAAGAAATGAAAACGATGTTGCTGGCGGAACTGGACACCCGGCTGGAGCCGGTCCAGGGCCTGCTGGACGCGCTGGAAAGCGCGCACAACCACCCACAAGGACAGCAATGACACGCTTCTTATTCGCACTGGTCTTCCTGCTCGGCGCCGCCACCGTGGTGTGGGTGGGCATCGGCTTCCTGGGCACCAACCTGGTGGCCCTCACCGCCACCCTGCTGATCGCCGCCGTGTACGGTTTCGGCTTCCTGGAACTGCGCCGCTTCCGCGCCGACAGCGAACAACTGCGCCGGCAACTGGGCACGCCGCCCACCGACGGCGACACCCTGGAGCGCTGGCTCAGCGAGCTGCCGGCCGCCCTGCGCGGCGCCGTGCGCCGGCGCGTGGAAGGGGAAAGCACGCCGCTGCCCGGCCCCATGCTGACGCCCTATCTGTCCGGCCTGCTGGTGATGCTGGGCCTGCTCGGCACTTTCATCGGCATGATCGTCACCCTGCAGGGCGCGGTCACCGCCCTGGAAGGCGGCAACAACCTGGCCGCGGTGCAAAGCGCGCTGGCGGCGCCCATCGCCGGGCTCAGCCTGGCCTTCGGCACCTCCATCGCCGGTGTCGCCGCCTCCGCCATGCTGGGGCTGGGCGCCACCCTGAGCCGCCGCGAACGCACCCTGGTGGGCCGCGAGCTGGACGCCATGCTGCGCCGCGAGCTGCGCGCCTTCTCCCTGAAGCATCAGCAACAGGAAGCGTTCCGCGCGCTCCAGTCACAGTCCGACGCCTTCCCCGCCGTGGTCGACAACCTGCAGGCCCTCACCCGGCGCCTGGAACAGATGGGCGACCAACTCAACAGCGCGCTCACCGACAACCAGAAGCAGTTCCACGAGCAGACCGGCGAACACTACCGGCAACTGGCGGAATCCGTCGGCGAAAGCCTGCGCGCCAGCCTGGCGGACAGCAGCCGGCTGGCGGCGGAAAGCGTACAACCGGTGATCGCCGAAGCCCTGGAACGCCTGAACAGCCAGGCGGAGCAAAGCCATCAACGCCTCGGTGCCCTCACCGAAAGCCAGCTCAACGCCATCGGTGAGCGCTTCGAAAACACCACCGAGCAGGCGGCGCGCAGCTGGCGCGAGGGCCTGGCCGAACACCAGCGCACCGCGCAGGCCCTGACCGACAAGGTGAGCGCCGCGCTGCACGATCACAATGACCGCTTCCAGGCCCACGGCGAGGCGCTGCTGACGCAAATCCGCGACGGCGAACAACAGGCCCGGGCCGATAACCAGCAACGCCTTGCCGCGATCACCGAGCGCTTTCAGGAGACCAGCGATGCCACCGCCAAGGGCTGGCGCGAAGGGCTCGACCAGCAGCAGCAAACCCTGGCCCGCCTGGTCGCCGAGTTTGGCGACACCCTGCGCGCCCACAACGAGCGGTTCCAACAGACCGCCAGCGGGCTGGTCGACGGACAGCACGAGGGCATGGATGCGCTGGTCACCCGCACCGGCGAGCAGTTGAGCGCGCTACGCGACCAGGAAGCGCAGCGCGGCGACGCGGCCACGCAGCGTCTGGCGGATCTGGAAACCACCGTCACCCGTCACCTCACCGAGCTGGGCACCGCCCTGGAAGCGCCCATGACGCGGCTGATCGAAACCGCCTCGGAAACCCCCAAGGCGGCCGCCGAGGTGATCCGCCGCCTGCGCGAGGAAATGGCGCAGAGCAGCGAGCGCGACAACGAACTGCTGGAAGAGCGCCGACGCATCATGACCGAGCTGGATGCGCTGCTCACCGCTCAGCGCGAGGCGGCCGGCGTGCAGCGCGACGCGGTGGAAACGCTGATCCGCGACGCCGGCGGCGTACTCAAGGAGGTCAGCGACACCTTCGCCGGCCAGGTGAACGCGCAAACCGAGCGCCTCGACGAGGTGGCCGCCGAGGTCACTGGCGGCGCCCACGAAGTGGCCAGTCTGGGCGATGCCTTCGGCACCGCGGTGAACCTGTTCAGCGAGTCCAACGACAAACTGCTGGATAACCTCAAGCGCGTCGAAGCGTCCCTGGAGCAGTCCGCCGCGCGCAGCGACGAACAGCTCGCCTACTACGTGGAGCAGGCCCGCGAGGTGATCGACCTGAGCCTCAGTTCGCAGAAGGAAGTCATCGAGGCCCTGAGCGCGCTGCGCGCCGACACGCCGGCCGACGGGGCCCGCTGATGGACGAGCTGCAGGACAACGCTCAATCCACGCCGGTATGGGCGATCTTCTCGGATCTGATGGCGGCGCTGGTGGGCATCTTCGTATTGCTGCTGGTGTGGGTGATCGGCATTCAGCTGGAACTGAGCCAGTCTCTGGAAGAAGAGCGCGCCAAACTGCAGGCCGAGCAGCAACGCCGTCAGGCTTTGGAAGAAGCGCTCGCCGACCCGCTCGCCAGCGGCCGTATCTCGTTCCAGAACGGCCGCATCGGCATCAACGGCAGCGTGCTGTTCGCGCTCAACGCGGACCGCCTGCAGCCGGAAGGCCGCGCGCTGCTGGAAAGCCTGGTGGAGCCGCTGCGAACCTACCTGACGCAACACGACGAGCTGCTGATGGTGAGCGGCTTCACCGACGACCTCCCGATTCAGCAGGGCAACCCCCGTTACGCCGACAACTGGGGCCTGTCCGCCCAGCGCGCGCTCACCGTGACCCGCACCTTGATCGACCAGGGCCTGCCGGAGGAGCGCATCTTCGCCGCCGCCTTCGGCGACAACCAGCCGGTGACCCCCAACACCGACAGCGCCGCCCGCGCCAAAAACCGCCGCGTGGAAATCACCACGGTGCCGCGCGCGGATGCCACCGCCGGCGAGCCGGAACAGGTCGGGCAAAACAATGAGTGAGGTGCTGGCGCAACTGGACGCGCTGCGCCAGGAAGGCGCCGACCGCCACGACCCGGTGCGCTTCGCCTATCTGGAAAGCTTCGCCACGCGCCTGGCCAAAAGCCGGCGCTGCTCGCCAAAACATCAAAAGAAACTGGAACAAGCGCTCGCGGATTATCGGGCCCGTGCCGAAGCCAACCATAAAGAAAAAGGCGGCGACCGTCCGCCCGCATACTCCACGTCACCGCTGGCGGCGTTGTTGGAAAGGTTGCGCGACGGCTTTGAGGTGCCCCGCGATCTCAAAGCACTGGCACCGATACGCGAGGCCCAGGCCCGTCAGCACCTGGCCGCCCGCATCCAGCACGCCATCACCGCCACGCCCGGTGATGCCGGCCCGCTCAACGCGCACCGCCAAGTGGCACGCGCACTGAAGACGCTGCGCGACGTCTCACCGGAATATCTGGAGCACCTGGTCACCTACCTGGATGACCTGATGGTATTGGAGAAAACCCCGCCCGCCACCAAACGATCTTCGTAAACCAGCGAAAGGGGCCACCTTGTGCGAGCGGGCCTTGCCCGCGAAAGGGAGCGAAGCTCCCGGCAGGATGCCA
>CAZKWA010000001.1:79090-98120 GCA_964556345.1 uncultured Alcanivorax sp. | reverse complement strand
ACCAGCCCATCCACAGGATGAAGGTACCCAGGGTCGCCAGCGGCAGGTTGGCGCCAGGGATGGCGTGGATCTCGCCATTGGGGCCGTACTTGCCTTTGCGGGCCCCCAGCAGCAGCACACCGGCGAGCGCGGCGGCCGCGCCGGCCATGTGCACGATGCCGGAACCGGCGAAGTCGGAGAAGCCCAGGTCGCCCAGGTTGTACAGGCCGAACACATCGGCGCTGCCCCAGGTCCAGGAACCTTCCATCGGGTAGATGAAGCCGGTCATGACCACCGCGAACGCCAGGAAGGCCCACAGTTTCATGCGCTCGGCCACGGCACCGGACACGATGGACATGGCGGTGGCCACGAACACCACCTGGAAGAAGAAGTCGGACGCGTCGGAGTAAACGGAATCGCCGTCGAAGCCGTTGGCGGCGGAAGCGGACAGCACCCCGCCCAGATCAAAGGCTTCGATGCCGTTCAGGAAGAGGCCGCCTTCGTACATGATCGCGTAGCCGCAAACCAGGTACATGATGCAGGCGATGGCGTACAAGGCCACGTTCTTGGTCAGGATTTCGGTGGTGTTCTTGGCACGCACCAGGCCGGCTTCGAGCATCGCGAAGCCCGCCGCCATCCACATTACCAGTGCGCCACACACCAGAAAATAAAAGGTGTCGATGGCGTACTGAAGTTCAAAGATTTGATTTTCCACGTTGCAACCCTCCGAGAATTGGAAGCGTGTTCAAGACCTTGGCATGGGTCGTGTTACACAGTGTTCTTAACTTAGATCGCGTCCTCTCCGGTCTCCCCGGTGCGGATACGGATGGCCTGCTCCAGAGTGGTGACGAAAATCTTGCCGTCGCCGATTTTTCCGGTGTTGGCCGCTTTGGTGATCGCCTCGATAACCTGGTCCAGGCTGGTCTCCGCGATGGCCACCTCGATTTTGACCTTGGGCAGGAAATCGACCACGTATTCCGCGCCGCGGTACAGCTCGGTGTGACCCTTTTGGCGCCCGAAGCCTTTCACCTCGGTAACGGTGATGCCCTGAACGCCGATCTCGGACAGTGCTTCGCGCACGTCGTCCAACTTGAACGGCTTGATAATGGCTGTAACCAGTTTCATTGCTGTCTCCTTCAAACGCTTATATCGCGTCCGTTAACGTCCGTTGGGTTTCAGACCGGAACGCTCTAGCCCGTTAGCTGCACGACCCATGCCAGTTTTTAAAAGTCACGCATATTCAGAGGGTTAGAACTGCAACCCCGGGGTGTTCCGGGGCCGGTTGCGGCAATATAGTGCACCATCATGGAGCCCTTCCCAAAATGGTGCACGCCGTTACGGTGCTCTCCAGGAGCCCCATAACACCAAGGGCGGTGGTACCATCGCACCTTGACCCGCCCGAGTAGCAAATAGTGGAGCCTGTGGCCATGCAAAGCCAAGCCTTTCTCGATCGCCTGATGGCCGACATCAGCCGCCATCTGCCCGGAGACCTGGGCCAGCTTCGCCAGGAGGTGGAGCACAGCGTGCGCGCCGTCCTCAACGAAACCCTCACCCGCCTGGACCTGATCAGCCGCGAGGAATTCGAAATCCAGCAGCAGGTGCTGGAACGCACCCGCGCGCGCCTGGAAGCGCTGGAAAAAGAAGTGGCCGAACTGGAACAGCGCCCCTGACCGCCCCTCTCTGACCGGGCCCGGTCGGGGGGCGTCCTACACGATATAGAGCCGACGGCGCACGCGAATCCAGGGCGCCGGCGTACACCGCCGGCCCCGCCGGCCGGTTAGCCTGGGCCCATGTCTATCGCCCTGCTTCACAGCCGCGCCACGCTCGGAATCCGTGCCATACCGGTGCGCGTGGAAATTCATCTGGGCCCCGGCCTGCCCGGCTTCACCGTGGTCGGCCTGGCCGACACCGCCGTCCGCGAGAGCAAGGACCGGGTCCGCTCGGCGTTGATCAACGGCGGCTTCCGCATCCCGCAGCAGCGCATCACCGTCAATCTGGCGCCGGCGGATCTGCCCAAGGACGGCGGCCGCTTCGACCTGCCCATCGCGGTGGGCATCCTGCTCGCCAGCGGCCAGCTGGGGCGGGTGGACCTGACAGGCATGGAGTGGATCGGCGAGCTGGCCCTGTCCGGGGCGTTGAGCCCGGTGCCGGCGATACTGCCGGGCGCCCTGGCGGCGGCCCGCGCCGGCCACACCCTGGTGGTGCCGGCGGCCAACGGTGACGAAGCGGCCCTGGCCGGCGCCGATACTTTGGCGGTGAACAGCCTCACCGAGCTGTGCGCGCACCTGAAAGGGGACACCCGACTGCCGTTGCACAGCCCGCCGGCCGCGCCCGGCGAAGCCCCCGGGGACGTCCCCTGTTTGTCGCAAATCCGTGGCCAGCCGGCGGCCAAGCGGGTGCTGGAAATCGCCGCGGCGGGCGGCCACTCCCTGCTCATGGGCGGCCCGCCCGGCGCCGGCAAGAGCATGCTGGCCTCGCGCCTGCCCGGCCTGCTGCCACCGCTGGACCGGGAGCGGGCGCTGGAAGTGGCGGCGATCCATTCCCTGCGCAACGCCCGCCCCGCCCGGGCCTTCCTGCGACCGCCCTACCGGGCGCCGCACCATACCGCCTCCGCCGCCGCTCTGGTGGGCGGCGGCGGGCGGCCACGCCCGGGCGAAATCTCCCTGGCCCATGAGGGCGTGCTGTTTCTGGACGAGCTGCCGGAATTCCAGCCCCGCGTGCTGGACGTGCTGCGCGAACCGCTGGAAACCGGCGAGGTACACATCGCGCGGGCGGCGCAACAGGTGGTGTTCCCCGCCCGCTTCCAATTAGTGGCGGCGATGAACCCCTGCCCCTGCGGCTACCTGGGCGACCCGGAAAAAAGCTGTGGTTATGAATGCGAGAAAGCGAAGCGTTATCAGCGGCGCCTGTCGGGCCCCTTGCTGGACCGCATCGACCTGCACCTGGAGGTGCCGGCGGTGTCGCCGGATACGCTGCTGGGCGACGCGGACGGCGAGCCCAGCCGGCGGGTGCGGGAGCGGGTGCTGGCCGCCCGGGAGCGTCAAATCCACCGCCAGGGCCGGCTTAATCGCGCGCTCGACGCGGAAGCATTAATGGACGCGCTGGGCCCGCATAAAGCCTGGCTCACCGGCGTGATGGAACGCCTGGACCTGTCCGCCCGGGCGCTGCACCGCAGCCTGCGCGTGGCGCGCACCATCGCCGACCTGGCCGGCGGCGAGACGATCCGCCGGGAGCACCTGCGCGAGGCGCTCAGCTACCGCCAGCACCTGCTTAAGCGTTAAAGGGTCCAGGCACCTGGTTATCCGCCCGGCACTTTTGGGGGAGCGACACCTAAGTGATGGGCGGTATTTACAGTGCCCCTCGGGTTTCTACACTCAATGGCGAGAAGTGCGTTTTTATGCATTAAAAAAAGACGCAATGGAAGCTTCACAATAACCGCGAGGGAAAGCACCATGACGACACATCACGATACCGTTCTGCACCATTTCCTGCATCAGGTCGCCCAGGCCCCGGACCGGGACGCGGTGATCGACCCTTCCACCCGCCTCACCTACGGCGAGCTGGACCGCCGCAGCAACGCCGTGGCCGCGTTACTGCGCGATCAGGGGATCGGCAAAGGCGATCTGGTCCCGCTGCTGTGCGACCGCGGCCACCGCTACGTGGTGGCCATCCTGGGGGTCATGAAGAGTGGCGCCGCCTATATTCCGGTGGACGTGCGTTACCCCCCGCAACGGCAACGGCGCATTCTGACGCAAAGCGGCGCCACCTTCGCGCTGGCGGCCTGCGCCACCCCACCCGCCGACGCCCCCTTTCGGGTGCACGCCATTGACGACCTGCCAGCCAGCGACGAGAGCCCGACCCCACGGCCTTCTTCCCAGGATCTCGCCTATGTGATTTTCACCTCGGGCACCACC
Organism: uncultured Alcanivorax sp.; assembly: GCA_964556345.1. Lineage (GTDB taxonomy): Bacteria > Pseudomonadota > Gammaproteobacteria > Pseudomonadales > Alcanivoracaceae > Alloalcanivorax. Next base: position 94,227 of record CAZKWA010000001.1, on the reverse strand, counting down.
GGCAACCCCAAGGGGGTGATGGTGGAGCATCATGCCTTCGAACGGGTGGTGCGCTGGTTCAACGATAAGCTGGACGTGAACCCGGAAAGTCGCGCCACGCTGATGGCGGGCACCGGTTTCGACGTGGCCCAGTTGGAAATCGCCTCGATGCTGATGGCCGGGGGCACACTGATTCCGCCCGATGAGGAGACGCGGCTGGACCCGGAGCGTCTGCTGGCGTTCTTCGCCCGCCAGCGCCTGTCCCACGCCTTCGTGCCCACGGCCCTGGTCCCGGCGATCACCGCCCTGCCGCAGCCGTCGGAACTGGCGCTGAGCCATTTATTCACGGCCGGGGAAAAGCTGATTCCCCCGGTCACCGAACATCTGCCGTATCAACTGGTGGATTGCTACGGGCCGGCGGAGGCCACCATTTTCGCGACCTACCATCGCGTTCCCGGCGCCCAGGTGGACGACCGGCCGGCCATCGGTCTGCCGATGGCCGGCAGCGAGCTTTTCCTGCTCGATAAACGCCTGGCGCCGGTGCCGCGCGGCGAGACCGGGGAAATCTTCATCGGCGGCGACAACCTGGCCCGGGGCTACCTTCACAACGAGCCCCTGACCCGGAAGAAATTCATCATCCACCCTGAGTGGCGGCGGCGTCTCTACCGCACCGGCGATCTGGCCCGCAAGCTCACCGACGGGCGGATCCAGTTCCTGGGCCGCGTGGACGACCAGGTGAAGATTCGCGGCAACCGGGTGGAACTGGCCGAGGTGGCGGAAGCGCTCGGCGCCCAGGCCGGGGTGCGCGAGGCGGTGGTGCTCGCCTGCGAACCGGACGCCGCAAACGAACGTCAGCTGGTGGCCTTTATCGTGCCCGACCGGCACTCGCCTCCGGCGGAGGCGGACCTGCGCCGGGGCCTGATGGCGATCCTGCCGGATTACATGGCCCCCTCCGTCATCCACCGGCTCGACGCCCTGCCACTCAACGCCAACGGCAAAACGGACAAGACGGCACTGTTGCGGCTGCACCACCAGCTGACCGGCACGGCCGGCCACGCCGGCCAGGAAAGCGCGCCGCGAGAAGAGTTCGCCAACCGGCTGGAACACCAGGTCGCCGACGCCTGGGCGGCCATCCTCGGGCACCGACGCTTCGGCCGCGCCGACCGCTTCTTCGACGTGGGCGGCCACTCGCTGCTGGCCGCCCGCCTGATACAGGACCTGCGCGAGCAACTGTCCGTGCCGGCCTGGATCCGCGACCTTTTCGAGAACGACACCGTCGCCTCGCTGGCCGCGCTGCTGGAAACACGGCACGGGCAAAGCCGCTCGGAGAACGAACTGGACCGCGAGCGCATCCACCCTCTGCGCGAGGACGCCGCCCTGCCCGACGATCTGGTGTTCGCGCCCTGGCGGGCCACGGACACCCTCGTGCGACCGCGCCATATTCTGCTCACCGGGGTCACCGGCTTCGTCGGTGCCCATTTGCTGGCCGACCTGCTCGCCACCACCGACGCGCGCCTGCACTGCCCGGTGCGGGCCCGCGCCGGCGCCGACCCCTGGCGGCGCCTGGACGAGACCCTGGCCCGTTACGGCATCACCCTGTCCGAAGCGGATCGCGAACGCGTGGAGCTGTATCGCGCGGATCTGGCCGAACCCCGCCTGGGGCTGCCCCTGGTGCATTATGACCGGCTCGCCGAGACGGTGGACGTGATCTACCACTCCGCCAGCGCGGTCAACTTCATCCAGCCCTACTCCTATATGAAGCGCGACAATGTCCAGGGATTGCTGGAACTATTGCGGTTCGCCGCCGCCACGCGCACCAAGCCACTGATGCTGCTGTCCACCATCTCGGTGTACAGCTGGGGCCACCTGCATACCGGCAAGGCGTTGATGTACGAGAACGATGACATCGACCAGAACCTGGACGCGGTAATCACCGATATCGGTTATGTCCGCAGCAAGTGGGTGATGGAGAAGATCGCCGACCAGGCGGCCGAGCGCGGCCTGCCGCTGATGACGTTTCGCCTCGGCTACGCCACCTATCACGGCACCCGGGGCGTGTGCGCGGATTACCAATGGTGGGGGCGCCTGGTGCAGACCTGCGTGACGCACCAAAGCATCCCGGACCTGGAGGCGCTGCGCGAGGGGCTGACCAGCGTCGATTATATGAGTGCCGCGATCGCTCATATCTCCCGCGACCCGGGAGGTCTGGGCCGCAAGTTCAATCTGATCCACGAAGGCGACAACAATCTCACGCTGAAAGCGTTCTTCCAGCGGCTGGAGGAGTACTTTGGTTTCCGTTTCCGGGTGCTGCCCTTCGCGCAATGGCGGGCGCAGTGGGAACACGACCCCGAGGCGCCGCTCTACCCCTTGCTGAGCCTGTTCAGCGATGTCATGTACGACGGCCAGTCCACGGTGGAGCTGTACCAGAACACCTATCTCTGGGATGGCCGCAACACCAAGCGCTTCCTGGAGGGCAGTGGCATCGAGGAGCCCCGGTTCACCCCCGGGGAGCTACGCCGGTACCTGGCCCACCTGGGTATCGACCCGGAGGCCGTGAACCGGAAGACCGGAAGTTACTGACGCGACCTTCCCCGGGCGGCGGGCCGGCCACCGCCCGGGGGACGCCTAGAGAGTATTGCAGAGGTGGGCGCCGTCCACGGGGATCGCCGCGCCGCTCATATAGCTGGACGCGTCGGAGGCGAGCAGCAACAGCGGGCCCACCAGTTCATCGATCTGACCCAGGCGACGATAGGGGATGCGCTTGATCAGCTTTTCACCGTGGGGGCCCTGGAAGAATTCACGGTTGATATCGGTTTCCACATAGCCCGGGCAGATGGCGTTGCAGCGGATATTGTGGCGGGCGTAGTCCAGGGCAAGGGACTGGGTGAACTGCACCACCGCCGCCTTGGCCACGGTGTAGGGCGCCAGCATGGCGCCCACGCGCAGGCCGAGAATCGAAGCGATGTTGATGATGTTGCCGGGGCGGCCGTCGCGGCGCCAATGCTGGATGGCGAATTTGCTCACCGCCCAGACGCCGTTGAGGTTGGTGTCGATCACCGAGCGCCAGTCCTCTTCGGAAAGCGTATCGGTGGCGCCTTCCCGGGTGATGCCGGCGTTATTGATCACCACGTCCAGCGCCGGCATGCGCTCGAAGGCGGCTTCCACGCTGGCGTGGTCGGCCACGTCCATGGGCACCACCACGGCGTCGCGGCCCAGGGCGCGCACCGCCTCGGCGGTCTGTTCGAGCTTTTCCACCCGGCGCGCGGCCAGCACCAGATCGGCGCCCTGCTCGGCGAGCACCCGGGCGAAGTGCGCGCCGAAGCCGCTGGACGCGCCGGTGATCAGAATACGTTTGCCGCTAACATCGAATCGGTTCTGGGTCATGGGGGGTTCTCTTTGGCCGGTGACGGGAAACCCTAACCCCGGCGCGGTCGACGCTCAAGCGGCCGGTCGACCGAGGGTGACGCTTTGGGTAAGCGGATATGTCAGCCGCCCTGGTAAAAGCTGGGCGGGTGCCCGGTCCAGCGCCGGAAAGCGCGGGTGAAGTTACTGGGATCGGCGTAGCCGAGCAGGTCGGCCACTTTCTGCACCGGCAGGTTGGCCTGCAGATAGCGCACCGCCCGGGCCATGCGTACCTCCTCGAGCAGGTGCCGGTAGCTGACGCCCACCGCCGCCAGATAGCGCCGCAGGGTGCGCGAGGTGAGATGGAAGCTGGCCGCCAGTTGATCCAGGCTGGGCAGCATGCCTTCCGCCTGCATCAGTCTGGCGCGCACCCGGGACGCCCAGTCCAGGTCCGCCTCCAGGCGCTGCAGCTCTTCTTCGCATTTATGAGCGGCCATGCGCCGGGACGCCGGGTCGGAGAGCGGGAAGGCCACCTTCATCAGCCGCGCGGGGAAGCGCAGGGCGGCCACTTCGCGGCCGAACACCACCGGCATGCCGAGCACCTCGGCGTAGCGGTCCGCGTGGGGCGGCGCGGCATAGGGCAATTCCAGGGTGGCGTCCTGGAGCCGGTCATCGAGCAGGTAGCGCAGCCCGCCCACCAGGGCGGCGGTGACCACCTCCAGATAGGGCTCGCGGATGTCGCCCAGGGTGTAGGGCTCGGCCAGGCAGAAACGGACCCAGCGGCCTTCCAGGCTCAGACGCGGCAGACACAGGCGGGTGCGGGTGCGGAAATAGCGCTCCAACAGTTCCAGGGCCTCGCCCAGATCGGCGCTGCTGATGGCCGCGTAGCCGAGCAGGCCGTGGGCGGTGACGGTGAGCTGACGGCCCAGCGCCAGGCCAATGGCCGGGTCGCCACTGAGGTCCCGGGCGCCCGCCATGACCCGCCGGAACTGGTCGAAACGCAGCGCCGGTTCGGGGCTGTAGACCTCCGCCTCGGTGAGGCCCACATGCGCCAGCAGCCGGTCGGTATCAAGACCGAACTCATGGACCAGCTCCACCAGATTGCGGACATAGTTAACCGGAATCGGTGTGCGGTCGCCGGCCAGGCTGGGTAACTCCGGAATCTGAGTGCTCATGGCCGACAGAATACACCTGTTCGCGGCTTTGTCCGAAAATGACAGGTCGCTGTCCGGCGCGGCCCTTCGCCGCCGACATGGCCACGGTGAGAATAGCAGCCCTGTTAAATCCACCCGTTGCCGTTTCCTTCCGGAGGATCCCATGAGCGAAACCCGAGGTTACCAGCGCACCTTCGGCGCCGATGACGCCCGCGCCATCCGCGACGCCATGAAACGCGACCTGGGACCGGCGGCGTTCCGGACCCGGCCGTGGCGCGCAATCTGGTTTTTGCCCATGAGCCTGATCATCGTCGGCGGCATCGCCGCGATTCTGACTCTCGGCCTGCCCCGGTGGGGCAATCTGCTGATCGCCGTGCTGGTGGGCCACACCCTGGGCTGCCAGGCTCTGCTCGCCCATGAGGTACTGCACGGCGCGCTGGGCATGGGCCGGCGCCTGCAGAACCTGTTCGGCTGGATCGGCTTCGGCCCGATGATGATTCCGCCGGAGTTCTGGCGCCGCTGGCATAACGTGGCCCACCACGCCCACACCAATCTCGGCGACCGGGACCCGGACTCGTTCGGCACCGCTCACCGCTACAACAAGCACCCCAAGCTGGCCAATTTCACCAAACTGGCGCCGGGTTCGGGCACCTGGTACAGCTACTTTTTCCTGTTCTATTCGTTCATGTTCCACGCCCAGCTGGTGCTCTGGATGCAAACCCGGCGGCGCGAGGAATTCAAAGGCTTCGAACGCAAAAAGGCGATTCGCCAGGCGCTCGCCTGTGGCGCCGCCTGGCTGGTTCTGGCGGCGCTGTCCGGGCCGCTGGCGCTGTTCACCGTGCTGGTTCCGTTGATGGTCGCCAACGCCCTGGGGCAGGGCTACATCCTCACCAACCATATGCTGCGTCCGCAGATGGACAACAACCACCCGGTGGACAACTCCATGAGCGTGCGTCAGCTGCGCTGGCTGGATCCGCTGCACTTCCACTTCAGCCACCATGTGGAGCACCACCTGTTCCCCAGGATGGGCTCCGACCAGGCACCGAAAGCCCGCGCCTGGCTGCAACGGGAAATGCCGGAGCGCTACGTCTGCCCCAGCCACGCCCGAGCGCTGGCCGCGCTGTACCGCACCCCGCGTGTCTATCAGGACGCCCACACCCTGGTGGACCCGCTGGACCGGTCGCGCACCGTGGACGTGATGGCACTGCGGAGTGAGCTGCGCTAGCGGATTTCCGCGTCGGTGAGGGGGCGCCAGGCGCCGGCGGGGAGATCCGGGTCCAGTTCGATGTCGCCCACGGCTTCCCGGTGCAGGGCGACCACCCGGTTGCCCACCGCCGCCAGCATCCGTTTGACCTGGTGGTAGCGGCCTTCGCTGATCGTCAGAAGCAGTTCCGTGTCGCCCACCGCCCGCGCGTCGGCGGGCCGGGTGGGGGCGGGGTCATCGTGCAGCACCACGCCTTCGCGCAACCGGGTCAACTGCGTTTCGTCCAGCGGCTCGGCGGTGGTGACCCGGTAGCGTTTGGCGCAATGGTGACGCGGCGACATCAGGCGGTGGGCCCACTGCCCGTCGGTGGTGAGCAACAGCTGGCCGGTGGTGTCCCGATCCAGGCGGCCGACGATGCGCAGGCCGCGGCGCTGGTCGGCGGGGATCAGGTCGATCACGGTGGGCAGGGCGTCTTCCAGCGCGCACACCCGGCCGGCCGGTTTGTGCAGCATCAGGTAACGCTCCCCGGGTAAGGCCAATACCTGGCCGTCGAGCCGCACGCACTCGCCGGGTGCCACGCTACTGTTGGCCTTGAGGCCGGCGCGCGGCGTGCCGTCTTCGCCGGTCACCGTCACCGCGCCGCCACGAATCAAGGCCTTGGCCTGTTTGCGGCTGAGGCCGGCGGCGTGGGCGACGAAGAAATCCAGCCGCGCCGGGCCGGTGCGCGAATCAGCCAAGCAGCAGGTCTCCTTCGATGGGAATGAAGTCGTCGGCGGCGCGCATCAGGGCCGCCGCGGTGAGCGGCGCCACGCCGTAGACCTCCACCTGGCAGCCGTGCCGGGCACGGATATGCTCGGCGAGGATCGCGAAGTCGCCGTCCCCGGAGGCCAGCACCACCCGGTCCACGCTGGGCGCCTGCTCCATGATATCGATGGTGATGCCCACGTCCCAGTCGCCCTTGGCGGAGCCGTCGGCGCGCTGCAGGAAAGGCTTGAGCTTCACGTTGAAACCGATGGCGCGCAGGATGTTCTGGAACTGGCGCTGCTTCTCGTCGCCGCGCTCCACCGCGTAGGCGTGGGCGGCCACCACCTGGCGGCCACCGGTGGCGCGGGCCCAGAGCGCGTTGTAATCCACGTTGCGCTGGTGGGCCTGGCGGGCCGTGTAGTAGAGGTTTTGCACGTCGGCGAAAACGGCCACGGTGGCGGTCATGATCGGCGGGACTCCTCGGGCTCGGCGGGGCCCGGCAGACGGATTTCATCGGCGCCGAGGGCGCGATACTGCCCGGGGGCGAGCGACGGGTCCAGCCGTATCGGGCCAATGCACTCGCGATGCAGGGCCACCACCCGGTTATCGAAATGTCCGAACAGGCGCTTGATCTGATGATAGAGCCCTTCGTACAGGGTAACCCGCGCCTCGCGCTCGGCGAGTCTCTCCAGCCGTGCCGGGCGGGTCATCCGGCCCTCGTAGGGAAAATAGAGCCCCGCCGCGAACCGCGTGACGTAGTCCGGCGTGATGGGATCCTCGGTGCGCACCCGATAGACCTTGGGCAGCTTGTGGCTCGGGTCAGTGATGCGCCGGGACCAGCGCCCGTCGTTGCTGAGCAGCATCAGCCCGGTGCTGTTGAAATCGAGACGGCCCGCCAGGTGCAGGCCCTCGGCGTGGGCGGGTTCAAGCCAGTCCAGCACCGTGGGGTGATGGCGGTCGCGGGTGGCACTGACACAGCCGGCGGGTTTATGCAGCATCCAGTACGCCGGGCGCGGCACGTCCAGCGGCTCGTCGTCCACCGCCACCGGCGTGAAAGGCCCCACGTCGTGGCGGCCATCGCGGACCACCCGCCCGTCCACGGTGACGCGGCCGAAGGCCAGCAACAGCCGCACGCCGCGCCGGCCCAGCGCTTTGCGCTGCCCGACAAAGCGATCCAATCTCATACCCACACTTCCTGCAATCACGGCTCCTAAAGGGCGCGCTCCGGCTGCTATGATACGCGCTTCGCCCATAAGCCCCGCCGGAGCGCCGATGTCGTCTCTCAACCCCCGCCAACAGGAAGCGGTGTTCTACACCGACGGCCCCCTGCTGGTGCTCGCGGGGGCGGGCTCGGGCAAGACCAGCGTGATCACCCGCAAAATCGCCTGGCTGATCGCCGAGAAAGGCGTGCCGGCCCGGCGCATCGCCGCGGTGACCTTCACCAACAAGGCGGCGCGGGAGATGAAGGAGCGGGTGCAGAGCCTCACCGAGCGCGGCACCACCCGGGGTCTGATCGTCTCCACCTTCCACAATCTCGGCCTGCGCATTCTCAAGCAGGAGCTGGCCGCCAGCGGCCTTCGGCGCGGCTTTTCCATCCTCGACCAGACCGACAGCAAGGAGATTCTCAAGGAAATCCTGCGTCAGGGCGAATCGGAGAAGGATCTGACGGCGGCGGACGCCGTGCAGAAGCGCATCTCCGATTGGAAGAACGAACTGATCCTGCCCGAGGAGGCGGTCAGCCACGCCGACAGCGACGACGCCCTGCGCGCCGCCATGGCTTATCAGGGCTACAACCGCATGCTGCGCGCCTGCAACGCGGTGGACTTCGACGACCTGATCCTGATGCCGGCGCAACTGTTCCGGGAGCAGCCGCGCATTCTGGAAAAGTGGCGCCACCGCATTCAGTACCTGCTGGTGGACGAGTACCAGGACACCAACGGCGCCCAGTACGAGCTGGTGCGCATGCTCACCCACCCGGAAGGCCGCTTCACGGTGGTGGGCGACGATGACCAGTCGATCTACGCCTGGCGCGGGGCGCGGCCGGAGAACCTGGCCAAGCTGCAGGAAGACTGGCCGGACCTGAAAGTGGTCAAGCTGGAGCAGAACTACCGCTCCACCGGGCGCATCCTGAAAGCCGCCAACACGGTGATCGCCAACAACCCCCATGTGTTCGAGAAAAGCCTGTGGTCCGACTACGGCTACGGCGAGGCGATCCGCATCGCGGCGTTGCGCGACGAGGACGGCGAGACCGACTGGATCGCCGGGGACATTTTCCACCGGCGGCTGCAGCGCGGCCTGCACTGGAAGGATTTCGCGGTGCTCTATCGGGGCAACTTCCAGTCGCGCATTCTGGAAATGAAGCTGCAGGCGCTGCAGATCCCCTACAAGGTGTCCGGCGGCACCGGCTTCTTCTCGCGCGGCGAGATCAAGGATCTGATGTGCTACCTGCGTCTGCTGGTCAATCCCGCCGACGACAACGCCTTCCTGCGCGTGATCAACACGCCGCGCCGGGAAATCGGCCCCGCCACGCTGGAAAAGCTGGCCGGCTGGGCCGCCCAGCGGGATCAGGGCCTCTACCATGTGTGCGACGACTTCGCCCTGGGCGAGATCATGCCGGGGAAAGCGGCGGACAAGCTGCGCGCGTTCAAAACCTGGCTGGATGAGAAGCGCCGCGCCTGCTTCGGCCACAACAGCCTGCAGGCGGTCAACGAACTGATCACCGAGATGGATTACGAAAGCTGGGTGATGCAGAACGCCTCCAGCCCGCGCATCGGCGAAAAACGCATGGAGAACGTCTGGCAGCTGGTGCGCAATATCCAGCGCATGCTGGAAAAGCAGGAAGACGACGAGGACGGCGCCTCCGACCTGGAAGCGGTGATCAGCAAGCTGGTGCTGATGGACATGCTGGAACAGCAGGACGAGGAGGACGACTCGGACCGGGTGCAACTGATGACCCTGCACGCCTCCAAGGGCCTGGAGTTCCCCCATGTTTACATGATGGGCGTGGAGGAAGAGCTGCTGCCCCACCGCACCAGTATCGAGGAAGACAACATCGTCGAAGAGCGCCGCCTGATGTACGTGGGCATCACCCGCGCCCGCGAGAGCCTGGCGATCACCCAGGCGCTGACGCGCAAACAGTACGGCGAGAAAGTGGACACCCTGGCCAGCCGCTTCCTGGAAGAGCTGCCGCTGGACGACCTGCAATACATTGGCGAGGGGTTCAAGAAAGACGAGGAGAAGGAAGATCAGGTCGCCCAGGCCAGCATCGCCAACCTCAAGGCGCTGCTGGATTAGGCCAGAGCACCGGGGCTACTTGGCGCCGCTTTCCTTGAGCATGTACAGCACCGTGGCTTCGATCTCTTCGTCGCTGCAGTCGAAGCAGGTGCCGCGCGGCGGCATGCCGTTCTGACCTTCGATGGCGATCTGCACCAGTGTCGGGAAACCTTCTTCCTCGATCTCTTCCGACCAGATCAGGCGGTGTTCCGGCCCCACCATGGGGGCGCCGGCCATGCCGGTGCCATGGCAGTTCACGCAGTATTGGGCGTAGATTTCGGCGGGTTCGCGGGATGGGGTTTCGCCGGCGGCGCCCGACGCATCGGCGCCCGGAGCGACGGCTCCCGACGCATCGGCGCCCGGACCGTCCGCGTCACCACAGCCCGCGAGCAGCAGGGCCGGGATCAGCAGCCCGCCGAGGAGGGCGGGCCCGAACGGACGCATTACTGGCTCTTGTCGACGATGTATTCAACGGCGGCGGCGATTTCCTCTTCGGAGCAATCGGCGCACATGCCCTTGGCGGGCATCGCGTTGAAACCTTCGTAGGCGTGCTTGACCAGGGTGTCCATGCCCTTGTCGATGCGCGCGGCCCAGGCGCCGGCGTCACCGGTCTTGGGCGCGCCGGCGGCGCCGGAATCGTGACAGGCGGCGCAGCCGCTGCTGTAAACGGTGGCGCCGTCGCGCGGCTCGCCGGACGCGGCGCCGGCATCGGCCACCTGGCTGCCGCAGTCCTCGCCTTCCACGCACACGCTGCCGACCGGCTCAAGGCGCTCGGCGATGGCGCGGTCGCTGAGAATAGAGCGCTCACCCAGGGGATAAGAAGACTTCTCCGCCGCCAGCGCGGCGTTGCCGGCGAAAACGGTGGCGAGAAGAACCAGGCTGGCGGTCAGCATTTTTTTCACTATGACACCTCTGATAGCTATGACTTGCCCCTGGGGGCGGCGGGATTATACCCGCAGAAAACATCAGGAAAAAGGCGCCATCGACGCCTATTCCATAAACCCGCTGTTCTAAAGACCGCCCACGTCGATGCGCGGCAGCGCCAGACGGAAGCAGCTGCCTTCGCCCGGCGTGCTTTCCACGTCGATGGTGCCGCCGTGGCGCTCGGTGACCACCTTGACGAAACGCAGGCCCAGCCCGGCGCCGCGGGTGCGCGCCCCGCCGCTGGTGCTGGCGCGGCTGAAGCGCTCGAACAGCTTGTCCTGGAAGGCTTCGGGGATCCCCACGCCGTGGTCGCGCACGTCGCAGCACACCTGGCCGCCTTCAGCATAAAGGCGCACCAGCACCGTGCTGGCTTCGTGGCTGTATTTCACCGCGTTGGTGAGCAGATTGACCACCAGCCGTTCCAGCAGCTCATTGTTGCCGCGCACCCAGACATCCTGGTCGTGGTCGTAGTCGAACCGCAGGGTGATGTCCCGGCTCTGGGCCTGGATCTGCACCTGGTCGATGGCGGATTCGACCACATCGAGCATGTCCTGCTCGACCATTTCCACGGACTCTTCCGCTTCCACCCGCGCCAGCTGCAGGAACTGCTCGGCGATATTAAGGTTGCGCTGGGCGTAGTGTTCCACGTTATCGAGGAAATCACGCAGCCGCTCACCGTCCTCGCTGTGGCGCATCTTGCCGATCAGCGCCAGCACCGACACCATCGGCGAGCGCAGATCATGGGACAGGTAATCGAGCATCTCGGTGCGGGTGCGCATGGCCTGTTTGACGTCCGAGATGTCCTTGAGGCTGACGATCAGCATGCGGCCCGGCTGATCGCCGGCGTGCACCAGAATCATGTCCAGATACAGGTCCATGCCGCGCCGGTTGCGGCATTCCTTCTGAACCCGACCGTCGGCGAGCACCTCCTGGAGCAGCCCCATCCAGGTTCGATCACCATGGAATTCCAGCTCACGGCCGATGTCCGCCAACCCCAGGGTGTCCTGACCGACGCCCTCCAGGCTCAGCAGATAGGCCGCCTGGGGATTGATGAACACCACCCCGCCGCAGGCGTCGCAGATCAGCACGCCTTCGCTCATCTGCGCCAGGCCCACCTGGAAGAACCGCGTCAACGCCTGCTGGCGCTGCTCCTCGGTGCGCAACCGCTCGACGTGCTTTTCGATCACCTCGTAACGGCGTCCGCCACTGGGGCGCCGTGCCTCGGTGCGCGCCAGCATGGCGCGGATCCAGTAATCGTAGGTGTCCGCGTCGAGGCCCTGGCGCCAGGCCACCCACAGCTCGTAGCGCTTGCCCTCGTGGCGGAACGGGTAACGGCGGGCCAGCTGACCGCGCCAGTCCACCGGCGCCAGCTGCTCGCCACCGGACACCGGGGCGCCGCCCTGGGTCTGCAGCCGCCAGGCGCGCACCGGCAGGACCTGGTCCAGCATGCGCAGCATGCGCGACATCGGCGCCGGCTCGGTGAGGCGGCGGTTGAGGTCGCTGTACTCGGCCAGCCGCGCCAGGGCGTTGCGCATGTAGGCCATGGAGTATTCCAGCCGGCGCCAGGTCCACAGCGGGTAGGCGACGATCGCCGCCAGCAGCGCCGCCGCCGGCGGGAACCAGAGATCGAACAACGCCAGCAGGCCGTAGCAGACCGCCAGGGTGAGCGCCAGCGAGGCCAGCACCAGTGGAATGCTCCAGCGCGGCAGTACGAACGGCAGCAGGAACGGCGCCAGCAGGGCCAGCAGCAGGCTGAGCACCAGCGCCGGCACCGTATCCAGCCGCTCGATCAGTTCGCCGCGACGCAGCGCGTCGAAAATATTGGCGTTGATTTCCACGCCGGCCATCAGCTCGCCCTGGCCGGCCATGGGGGTGGGCAGCATATCGCCGAGCCCGGCGGCGGTGGCGCCGATGAAAACAAACTGACCTTCCACCAGCTGATCCGGCACCCGGCCTTCGAGCAAATCCACCGCCGATACCTGGGGATAAGTGCCGGCGCCACCGGCGAACGGGATGTACCGCTGATATTTGCGCACATTGGCGAGGCCGGCGAAGGTGCCTTCGTCCCCCGCCGGGTAGAGGTCGGTGGAGAGCAGCCCCTCGCCCTCCAGCAGTGCCTGCGTGATGTGCGGCCACCAGGGCTGGCCGATCCCGGAGCGCATGTACACCGAACGCGCCACGCCGTCACCGTCCAGTTCCAGATCCACATGGCCCAGCCCTTTGGCGGCCCGGGCGAAGGCGGCGTGGGGCAGCACTTCGATCAACTGGCCGCCGGAGCGCAGTTGCTCCACATGCACCGGCAGGTAGACGTGGCCGGCCTCGCGAATGGCGTCCACCAGTGCCTGATCCGACTGCGGCCGGGCGCGGTCCGGTTCCGAGAGGATCAGATCCATCAACACCGCGCGCGCGCCCTGCTCTTCCAGCTGCTTGATGATCTGCGCGTGGATACGCCGGTCCCAGGGCCAGCGGCCCACTTCGCGAAGGCTGTATTCGTCGATGCCGACGATCAGCACATCACCGGAGGGCTCCATCGGCAGCCACTGCATCAGGTTGTCGTACAGATACCGGTTGAAGAACGACAGGCCGCCGCTGATCGAAAGCAGCACACAGAGGCCGGCGACCACCAGAAGCACGGACAGGTGTTCGACCAGATAGCGTCTTTGCTCGGAGCCGAGTTTCGCCATGAAATCCTATAACGTCAGTAGTAATGCGGTCGCCACGGTGCCCGGAATCACCCCCGGTGCTCGGTGCCCCGCACCGTAAGGTACCACCGGGCGGGTACACCCGGAACAGGGACTTTGCCTGGATCTGCCTCGCCACCCGGGTACGCGGCGCGCCGCGCCGTGGACGCAGCCCGGCGGTCCCGGCTTGATCGGGAAAGCGGCGATGGTGGGTGAAAAGCGGCAAACGGCACGGCTTGGCCAGCACTTCCAACGGGTCGGTGAAGCGCACGCGCACCGCGCCCGGGGCGACCCGCCGGCGGCAGGATACAGCATTGCCTTGCCGGTGAGCAGCACCCCTGGCGCGGGAAGGCGGCATTTGCCTTGCGCCAGGGCGCGGGGGATCGGGAAGGTCTCGCCGGCGATCAGTCGTCAATCGGCTCCAGGCGGTAACCGTGCTGGTAGACCGTCTTGATACGGTAGCCCCGTTCGGGCCGGATTTGCAGACTACGGCGAATACGGCTGATGTGCACGTCCACGGTGCGGGATTCGATCGGGGTCATGATCCCCCAGACTTTCTCCAGCAAGTGCGCGCGGGACATCAGTTTCCCGACGTTCTGGAACAGATAGCAGGCGAGCTCGTAGTCCTTATCGGTGAGCTTGACCGGCTCATCGTCCAGGGTAATCTGGCGGCGACCACGATCGATCGTCCAGGGTCCCACGGTCATCATTCCTTGATCATCCATGTCAGCGACGCCCGCCCGGCGCCCGAGCGCGTTGAGACGGGCCAGCAATTCCGCTTGTTTCACAGGCTTAACCATATAGTCGTCGGCGCCCTGGCTGAGTGCGCCAACAATTGACGACTCATCGTCACGCTGGGTGGCGAACAGTACCGGCGTCTTATTACCGCTGGCCCGCACTTCCCCGAGCACGGCGTAACCGCTCATGTCGGGTACTTCCCAGTCAAGCACCAGTAAATCGAAGGTGTCTCTGCGCAGCAGACTCATGAACTCCCGCCCACTGGAGAGATGCATACAGGTGTGCCCCGCCTCGCGTAGCCAGTGTGTGACCAGCTCAGCCTGGGCGTGATCGTCTTCTAAATAAGCAATACGCACCGTTTTTACTCCATCCGTTGCCGCTGAAGCGTACCCAATTCGTCGCCGGGTCGCGGGAAAAGATTGTAAAATGCCGGAGCAAGGAAGAAGGCGCCACCCCGCGAAAAGCGGCCATCCTCAACCGCTGGCGGTGAGCTTGAGGCCGACCACGCCGGCGATAATCAGCGCCAGGAAAGCCAGCCGGGCGGCCCCCAGCGGGTCCTGGAAAAGCAGCACGCCCAGCACCGTGATGCCCACCGCGCCGAGCCCGGTCCACACCGCGTAGGCGGTGCCCACCGGAATACCGCGCATGGCGAACGACAGCGCCAGCATATTGAGGGCGGTGAGCACCACCGACGTGCTGATGGACAGCACGCCGGGCTGCATCTGGATCCACTTCAGGCTCATCGCCCAGGCAATCTCCACCAGCACCGCCGCCAACAATACCCACCAATACAGATTCATCCTTAATCTCCACTGTACAAACGGGCTCGTGACGCGGATGACGCCGCCGGAAACCCGAAAGAGACGGAGCCATCAACCGCCCCGATTCGTGGGGGCGGCGGCGGCATTATACGCAGCCACCACGACCAGGCCCACCGCCCGGCCACGCACGCGCATCCATGGACGCCGCCCCCGCAAACCGCTATCATGCGCGTCCCGAATCGGAGCCCGGCCCAGCCCGGCGCCGGTCGGAATGCATCAGCCACAAGTTTTGCGCCCGTAGCTCAGCTGGATAGAGCGTTGCCCTCCGGAGGCAAAG
>CAZKWA010000001.1:0-79080 GCA_964556345.1 uncultured Alcanivorax sp. | reverse complement strand
GTCTCAACTGGCCCCTTTTTCCACCCCTCGGGGGCCGCCAAAAAACCCCCCCCCCCCCCGGTTTGGGGGGTGCCTTTTTTTTGGCCCCACGCCCGTCGGATCGACCTCTCCAGGTTCGACCAACTCGCTTTACAAGCGAGTGGGCGACGAGCGGCCAAAGGCCGCGAAGCCCCGCAGGGGTCGAAACGGCCAAAAGCCGTTTCGATCAATCCTCACGGAAACGTCCCAAAACACATCCGCAAACACTCCGCCCCCTCACCTGATCCTCAATATCTGCAACAATGAAACCCACCTGACCCGATCCCAGCAAAAGGCAGCCCCATGTTCCGACGCACCAAAATCGTCGCCACCCTCGGCCCGGCCTCCTCCGACGCCGCTCTCCTGGCCCAGCTGATCGACGCCGGCGTCAACGTCTTTCGCCTTAATTTCTCCCACGGCAGCGCCGACGCCCATCGCGCCGTCGCCGCCCGCATCCGTGAACAGGCCGACGCGCAGGCCCGCAACGTGGCCATCCTCGCCGACCTGCAGGGCCCCAAGATCCGCATCGCCCGGTTCCGCCAAAGCCCGGTGATGCTGGAGCCCGGCCAGGCCTTCACCATCGACACCGCCCTGGACAAAGACGCCGGCGATAGCGGCCAGGTGGGCACCGACTACGCCGGGCTCGCCGAGGACTGCCGCCCCGGCGACACCCTGCTGCTGAACGACGGCCTGCTCGCCTTGACCGTCGAGGACGTCACCGGCAGCCGGGTCCGTTGCCGGGTGCTGGTGGGCGGCGAGCTGTCCAACAACAAGGGCATCAACCGCCAGGGCGGCGGACTCAACGCCCAGGCGCTCACCGACAAGGACCGCGAGGACATCAAGCTGGCGGCGGCCCTGGAGGTGGATTTCCTGGCGCTGTCGTTCCCGCGCCACGCCGACGACATCCATCAGGCCCGCGCCCTGTACCGCGCCGCCGGCGGCCACGGTGACATGGTCGCCAAGATCGAGCGGGCCGAAGCGGTCGCCGACCCGGCGGTGCTGGACGACATCATTCTCGCCGCCGACGGCGTGATGGTGGCGCGCGGCGACCTGGCGGTGGAGATCGGCGATGCCGAGCTGGTGGGGGTTCAGAAACACATCATCCGTCGCGCCCGCGCCCTGGACCGGTTCGTGATCACCGCCACGCAGATGATGGAATCCATGATCCACAGCCCTCAGCCGACCCGCGCGGAAGTGTCCGACGTGGCCAACGCGGTGCTCGACGGCACCGACGCGGTGATGCTGTCGGCGGAAACCGCGGTCGGCGACTACCCGGTGGCCACGGTGAAAGCCATGGACCGCATTATCCTCGGCGCCGAGCGCACCTATCAGAGCCGGCCCAGCGAGGACCGCCCCGAACAAGGCATGAGCCAAAACGACGAGGCCATCGCCCGCGCCGCCATGCATGTGGCGAACCACCTGAGCGGGGTGAAAGCGATCATCGCCATGACCGAAACCGGCACCACCCCGCGCCTGATGTCACGGGTGCGCTCCGGCATGCCGATCTTTGCCTTTACGCCGGACCCGCGCACCCGTCGCCGCGTGGCGATCTACCGGGGCGTGGAGCCCCAGCACTTCGAAATGGCCGGCGACCCCGGCCAGGTCAACCGCGACGCGGCCAACCAGCTTCAGCGGCTGGGACTGGTGGAGAACGGCGACCGCCTGATCCTTACCAAGGGCGACGCGGTGCGCGTGGGCGGCGGCACCAACACCCTGAAGATCATCACCGTGGGCGAGGCCGGCGGCTGACCAGCCCCCGGCAAGCCCCTCGATCACCCCCATCAATAACCAGACACTCAATAACATCGGGAGAGACCATGGAAACACCTTCCTTTAATACTCTGGAGATCACCGTTGATGACGGCATCGCCACGCTGTATTTGAACCGCCCGGATCGCATGAACGCCTTTACCCGGGAGATGAAGGACGAGCTGCTCGCCGCCTTCGATTACACCGATTCCGACGACGCGGTGCGCGCGGTGATCGTCACCGGCAACGGCCGCGCTTTCTGTGCCGGCGCCGACCTGTCTTCCGGCGGCGACACCTTCGACTATAAAAAGCGCGGCGGCGAAGGCGCCAACCCGGACGACGCCCACCGAGACGGCGGCGGCCAGGTGGCCCTGCGCATCCACCGCAGCCTCAAGCCGGTGATCGGCGCCATCAACGGCGCCGCCGTGGGCGTCGGCGTCACCATGCAGTTGCCCATGGACGTGCGCATGGCCTCCGAGAATGCCAAGTTCGGCTTCGTATTCTCGCGCCGGGGTATCGTCAATGAAGCGGCGTCGTCCTGGTTCCTGAGCCGGGTGGTGGGTATCTCCTCGGCGCTGGAGTGGTGCTTCTCCGGGCGCGTGTTCAGCGCCGCGGAAGCCAAGGAGCGCGGCCTCGTACGCTCGGTGCACGCACCGGAGGAGCTGTACCCGGCGGCGCTGGCACTGGCGAAGGAGTTCGCCGACCAGACCGCGCCGGTGTCGGTGGCGATGATCCGTCAGATGATCTGGCGCATGGCCGGTGCCGAGCACCCCATGGAAGCGCACAAACTCGACAGCCGGGCGATGAAATCACGCGGTGGCTCCGCCGATGTGCGCGAAGGCGTGGAGTCGTTTCTGCAGAAAAGAGCCGCCGTGTTCCCCGACAAGGTGTCCGAGGATCTGCCGGATTTCTTCGACTGGCAGGGTGAGCCCCCTTTCGAGTAAGCCGGTAACCCGGCCGGGGCGGCGTGCAGGGACATATCTTGCAACACTTTCGGCTTGCCAGAGAAAGTGTGCCCACCCCCGGCCAACCCCCTCCGATATTAGTGAACACTTGTTCCTTTTCTGAAAAATGAAACAGCGGCCTGTGACCTGTTCCATTTTCCGAAAACACGGATGCCGCTACTATTAAAGATTCAGGTGCCCCGAACACCCCGTACATACCAACCGGTATTTTTGTTTACATTAAAAAGCCAGGGCGCCCGATCCATTAATTTACCAGTGTTCACATTGCCACCCGGATTTATCACCGGGCGCGGAAAATAAACCACATACCGAAGGGTATTTTGGCGTTTTACAGTATTGCGTCTGTGACAAGAGGGGTTCTAAGATAGTTCGTGACAACCGGGTGAATAGCTGATTTTTCAGCTGTTCGCCGAAAGTCTAGTGGACTCTTTCTTCGTAAAGGTGTCCGCTCGGGAGACGATGCCCTGGGAAGGGCATATAAGAGGGTTTCGAGGCCGGCGCTGGATAACCGGATAAACCCTCAAATACCAATAAACTTCGAAGAAAACAGGACAAAAACAATGGCACTTAAGTGGACCAATAAAGCTCAGGGGGCGCTGAACAGCAGTGCCGACCGTAAACTCCGCATCTCTTCACTGACCAAAGCAATCGGCCTGGCTTCCGTATTCGGCGCCGCCACCGCGCTGTCCCCCGCTGCCCAGGCACTGAAAACCGATTTCGGCGTTGAATACCGCGCCACCGGTTTCTACGCACAATCCGATGCTTTCGACACCAACACTGATTTCACCAGCGACGAAGACAACGGCTTTGCCCACCTGATCCGCGTTAAGAGTGACTTCCTCGACGAAGACACCGGCATCTCCCTGCACACCAGTGTAGAGCTGGCCGGCGACCGCTGGGTTGGTGACAACCGGGGCTACACCCCCACCAACGGCCAGGCGTTCAACGCCGCCAACAAGGGCGACAACGTTCGCCTGGACCTGGGCTATGTACAGATGCCCTTCGGCCACACCGTACTGCGCGTGGGCCGTCAGGCCACCAGCTACAACAACTGCTTCCTGGTCTGTGACGACCGCCGTGACCGTGTCCTGCTGATCCAGCCGTTCAGCAAGACCTTCCAGGTTCTGGCCATCTATGACCGTCGCCAGGACACTCAGACTTTCGCCAACCACGACAACGGCGATCAGTTCGTACTGGGCTTCGTCTCCAAGCCGATGGGCCTGGACGTCAGCGCCCTGTACATCAAGTACCTGAACAACTACGAAGGTGACTTCAGTGCCCCGCCGACAGCGGGCCAGGCCACTCCGTACGCCATCGCAGGCGGCGACCTGTTCTCCGGCTACGTGAGCGGGGACGTCGGTGAGCTGGCGAAAGCCACTGTCGGTTTTAACCACTTCTCCAATGGCGGCGTTGAGAATGACCTCACCACGCCGGCTCAGGACGGTGACTTCTTCACCGATGCTTCCCTGTCTCAGTACCTGCGTTTCGAAGGTTCCGTGGGCGTGCTGGATTGGGGCGTGCAGTTCGTCGGCGCTCAGGACGGCGGCTTGATCTCCTCCGGCTTCGACACCTACTCCAGCCTGATCAACAGCAACCCGGAGAACACCGCCAACCCGACCAGCCTGTACAACATGGGCGGTCTGCTGGGCCTGGAAGACTACGACCAGCAGGTGATCGCCGGTAAGCTGACCTGGAATGTGTCGCCGAAACTCGCCGTCACCGGCGCCGTGGGCCAGTTGGATATCGACAACCCTGGTCTTAGCGCAAACCCGAACGACAGCGTCAGCGACGACAGCATGTTCTACGACCTGCAGGTGAGCTACCAGGTGAACAAGTCACTGAGAACCTGGGTAACCTACGGCATTCTGGAAGAGAACGAAGCGGGCGCACTGTCCGGCAACAACCTGCTGGGCGCTCTGCCCAGTGCTGACTTCTCCCAGGACGACGTACAAGCGGCCAGCGTTAACCTGGCTGTGAGCTTCTAAGCAACAGGTCCACTTAGTACCACTTAGTGCGTACCACTTCGGAACCGGGACAGTGAAAGCTGTCCCGGTTTCGTCGTTTTTAAAAGCCTGAAACGGCGCTGGACAAGCCCACCGAGGGTTGCGCACACTCTTTCTTCATTGTTACGTATCCGGAACCACCGCCATGACTCAAATCATTCCCCGGCGCGCGCTGATCGCCGCCCTGATCGCCGGCCCGTTGGCCGTCGGCACCCTGGCCGGCTGTGCCACCCAGGACATGACCACCGAAGACACCACCGCCCTGGTGGACTCGCAGGCCGCGTTCAACACCGATACGCCGAACTGGGAAACCCCGTTCTGGGAACGCTGGGCCAACGCCGGCCCCCGTCAGGCCGAGCGCCCCGACACCGCCGACGGCGAAGCGCCTCTGGCCAATATCGGCCTGGTGCTGTCGCCCTCCATTAGCGACGGCGAAGCCTTGATCAGCACGCTTTACAGCGACGCCGCCGAACAAGGGCTGCGCCCGCTGCCCGGCGGCCTGGTCGCCGAGACCCTGAACAGCGCCGAGCCCTGCCAGCAGGACACCGCCACGGAGGCCTGCCTGGCCAGCCTGGCGGCCTACCCCGGCGTACGCATGCTGGTGGAAGTGACACCGGCCCAGGACGGTAACGGACTCAGCGCCGAGCTGCACGACACCAGCCTCAATGCCCACTACCGCATCGACCGCTTCGCCAACAGCGAAGCCGGTGCCGCCGCGCTCATGGATGAGATCAACCGGCGCGTGGCCATGGCCCCCTGGTCCAGCCGTGCTTTCCAGGGCGAGGACGGCGGCCTGTATATCAGTGCCAGCCGCGTTAACGGCCTGAATCAGGGCCAGCAGTTGGACGTGCGGGAGCCGGGCAAGGCGGTGCGCGCGCCCTCCGGTCAGATGGTGGCGTTCCGCCCCGGCCAAAGCGTGGGCAAGGTGGAAATCGTGGAGTTTGTCGGCGATTACCTGGCGGTAATCAAGACGGTGTCCGGCCAGACGCCGGACGACCGTCATTGGATCACGCTGCCCGCCAGTCAGTAGCGGAAACGAAGGTCAGCGCCGGGGCAGGCGGTACAGCCCGGCGTCGCGGTCGGCGGTGAAGAACAGATCACCGTTGGCCGCTTCCACCACGTCATTGAACACCCCGGTGGGCGGCAGGCCGTCGAGAGCCGGCAGCCCCACGGGCAGATCCTTGGCCAGCACGCGGGTGGCGCCGTCCACCGGATCAATCTCCAGCAGGCGCTGCTTGCCGGCTTCCAGCACCAGCAGCTTGCCCGCCGCGCTGACGCTGATCCCTTCCGGCATCGCCAGGCCGTCACGGACCCGCCGCTTCGACCAGTCCGCCGGGTTCACCGCCCAAACGGAACCGCCCGCCGTGGTCACGAACAGGCGTGAGCGGTCCGCGTTGAACGCCATGCCCGCCGGCCCGGCCAGCGCCACCACCACCGCTTCCCGCTGCTCGCCCTGCTCACCGCTGACACGCAGCAGACTGCCGGAGGCCAGCTCCGCCACCAACAGGCTGCCATCGGCCAGCTGCACCGCGTCATGGGGCGCCTGGAAGTCATGGAAGCCGTGGGTCATCTCACCGCTGGCGCGGTCGAATACCTGCACCGTGCCGGTGGCCCAGCTGGACAGCACCACCACGTGCTCATCCGCCCAGGCGTTGAGCGGGTACTCCAGATGCGACGCCCACATGCGGCCCACTTCGCGGATGTCACCGCTGCCGGTGTCCATCACCCGGTAGGCAAAGGTGTCGGCGATATGAAGCTGGTCGCCGACCATCGCCAGCCCGGAGGGCGCGGCCAGACGGGTGCGCACCAGGTCACGGACCCGGCCGTCGGCCAGATCCACTTCCTGGATGCTGTTATCCGCCATATTGGATACGTAAATCAGGCCCGCTTTTTTATCGATGGCCAGGTTGTCCAGCGACGGGCTGAGCTGCGCGACACGGACCTTTTCAGAACGGCCCGGAGTCACCCGTAACAGTTCGCCGGTGGCGCTGTCGACCACGTACAGGCGCCCCTGGCCGTCGAAGTTCACCGCCGCCGGTATCCGGAAGCCGTCGGCAACGGTGTCCATCTCGCCGCTGTCCACATCGACGCGCACCACCTCGCCCTTGAACCAGAGCGGGCCGTACAGGTGGCCGTCGGGGCCAAACTCGAAGCCATTGAGCCCGCCCATGCCCTCGATGATCTTGCGCGGCGGCTGTTCACCGCTGCGGTCGATTTCGTAGAGCGCGTCGCCCATGAACACCTGGGTGGCGAACAGTCGGCCGTCATCGGTGTAGGCGAGGGAATTCAGGCCGGGTAAGCCGCTGGCCACGGTGCGAATCTCACCGGCCGCGTTACGGATACGCAGCTCGCCGACCAGATAGGCGGTCCAGGCGACTTCGCCGTCGGGCCCGAACGCCACGTCATCGGCCATGCCCGTCGGTGGCCCCACGAACGGGCTGACCGCGCCGCTCTCCCGGTCCACCAGGGACAGGGACTGCCCCACCACGCTGCCGGCCAGCAGCCGGCCCTGGTGATCAATGCCCAGGCCGTGCACACCCAGGTACGGCAGCGGCCCTTCCACCGGCGCGGGCTCGCCGTACTCCGCCACCGGCGGCGGCGGTGGCGCGGTCGTGCAGGCGGCGGCGCCCAGCAGCAGCGCCGTCATCGGTAACCAGCGCCCTTTCTTGAAACGGTTCATTGAGGCTCTCCCTGTTTGTTATCGATTGTTGTCGATTCAGGTTAGCGCAGCGCATCCAGGCGGGCGAGCCATCGCTGGCCCCGGTTCGACGCCAGCCCGTCCGCCCAGCGGGTGGTTTCCGGCAGGCGGTAGCGGGTGGTGCAGGCCATCACCAGCGCCAGGGCCGTGTCCAGATCGGTACGGTGCCCCGGAGACACGATCAGCGGCCGGGTACCCAGGCGCGTCCGCAAGACGGCGCCCAGCGTCTCCCCGGTCCGGTCCAGCAAGGGCGTCCATTCGCCGCGTCCTTCGGGCACCTCGCCGTGCCGGCCGGTGAGCCGCTTCTTGGCCACCCCCACGGTGGGCAGGCCGGTGAGCACCCCCAGATGGGCGGCGATGCCCAGCCGGCGGGGATGGGCGATGCCATGGCCGTCACACAGCAGCACGTCGGGGGCCACCCGAAGCTGCTCCAGGGCGCGCAGAATCACCGGGCATTCCCGGAACGACAGCAGCCCCGGCACATAGGGAAACGCCACCGGCAGCCGCGCCAAGGCGTAATCAAGCGGTTCCAGCGTGTGGTAATCCAGCACCACCACCGCGGCCCTGGCGGTGTCCTGGTTCTCGAAGCCCACGTCGACCCCGGCCACGGTGCGCACCGGCGGCAGATCCGCCTGCAGTTTTACCTCCGCGGCGGTGTCCTGCTGTATACGCCGGGCCCGCGTTGCGTCCATGTCGGCCCATTGTCGCTGCAACTGCTCGGCACTAATCATCGTTTGCTCCCGCCGGTGCGATCCATTCACCGGCAATGCTAGAGCAAAAAAAGCCGGCATGGAGAATGCCGGCGTAAAATATGCGGGCTGGCCGGAGCACGGCTCGGTCAAAGCCGTGCCCGGGACCGTCGGACCAGCCGCACCGTGGGTAATACCGGAATCAGAATTTCAACTGCGCGCCCACGGATACCGACCAGGGGTCGCGGTTAGCCAACGTGCCCAGCTTATCGCCATGGGCGTAATCGACCCCTTTATAGGAGGCGTTGTCGCCGTTCCGCGTGGTGGTCGCCATGGCGTGCAGCAGGACCCGGTCATTGAGCGCATGGAATACGCCCAGGCTGTATTGGTCGGCGTCGTCGTCGCCGGCCTCGCTCTCCTCGGCGTGGTTCCAGTGCGCGGCCAGGGTCCAGCGGGGCACCAGGGTGTAGAACAGTTGCAGCCCGTAGGCCTCGCGGTCCAAAGACGCGAAGTTCTCGGGGCTGACATCTTCATACAGGCCGCTCAGGGTAACCGGGCCCAGGTGGTAGCGTACCGACCCGCGGTAGGCATCCAGATCACCGGTGCCGAAGAAATCCGAGTAGTGGATGAACGCCGCGTTCATATCCAGGGCCCCCGGCTTCCAGCGCAGCCAGCCGCTATAGCTGGCGCGGTCGTTATCGTCCACCGATTTGATCGAGCCGGCCTGGTCGGCGGCGTATTGCAGCGCCAGGGACACATCCCCTTTCTTGATTTTCCAGTTAAGGCTGTTGGCGCCCAGCAGGTCGAGACGGGCGCCGGAGCCGTTGGCGGCCGCGCCGAGAATGGCATGGGTGTCGGCCACGGTGGTATTGAAATAACCCAGATACTGCACGCCCATGTTCTTGAAAGGCGTGTTTATCTGGCCGACCAGGAAGGTACCCGCCGGACTTTGCAGACCCAGGAAAGAGTCGCGGGTGGTCCAGACATCGCCGGGGTCGTCGTCATCGATGTCGACCTGCTGTTCGTACTGCCACAGGAACATATAGCGATTCGCCAGGGGCACTTCGCCGCGAAAGCCGATCATGCTGGTGTTACTGGAAACACTCAGATCACCGTCGGACAACAGCGGACTGGTGTCCGCCTCATCGG
This sequence comes from uncultured Alcanivorax sp., assembly GCA_964556345.1. Classification (GTDB taxonomy): domain Bacteria; phylum Pseudomonadota; class Gammaproteobacteria; order Pseudomonadales; family Alcanivoracaceae; genus Alloalcanivorax. The sequence goes on along the minus strand of CAZKWA010000001.1, from coordinate 69,809 downwards.
CACTCACGTCCGAGTCCGAGTAGTCCACCGACAGGCGCAGGGCACCGTATATTTCCAAGGGTTCGTGGATGGCTTCTTCCGGGTTGGTGACCTGATCGAGAACCTGTACCGCGGCGCCCTGGCTGAGCGCCGGCAACGTGGCGGCGGCGGCGATGGCGAAGCCTTTCGGCCAGCCGGTCAGGCGGCTTTTGGTTGTTGTCATGCTTTGTCTCCTCGAGCGTGTTGTTATGGTATTAACAGTCACTGGCCAAGCGCGCCGCTTCGGACCGGTAGATCTGGGCGGACACGAACGACGGCGATGACTCGGCAAGCGTTTCAAGAAGTTCCGCTTTCATGGCGCGGGCGCGCCGCGCATAACTGTCGCCGGCGTACTCCGGCGCCAGCAGGTCCAGAACGTGCAGCGCCAGTTGCGGACGCTGGTTATCACGATGCGCTTCGGCGCAGCGCAACAGATGGGCGGGGTCCGCCACGGCTTCACGCAGGGCGGCACCGACGTCCTCGGGCGCGGCGGGGTGCAGATGGGTGGGGTTGCGGTCCCACCAGCCGTTTTCCGAGCGCCAGATATCACGCACGATGTACTCGGGCATGCCGTAGCTGGGACGCATCAGAGGGTGGCCGAAGATTTCGTCCGGGTATTCCATGTCATGCAGAATTTCCCATTCCGTCATCCCCCGGTTCATGCGTCGCACCGTTTCACGGCGCAGATAGCGCAGCGCATCCACGGTGAGTTGCATGGCCTGGCGGACTTTCCCGTGGCCGCTCACCGGGCGCCCGAATTCGGGAATCAGCACCTCCGGGTTCAACGCCATCAACCGCTCCATGGTGTCCGCCCAGCGCACCGGATCGCGCAGTGTGCGCAGTGGCGTGCCGATGTTCGGGATTGACTTGATAAACGCCGGCCCGGCATAGAGCACCCGGCAATCCGGTATCCATAACGCCATGGCGTCATCGGTTTCCGAGGGCGCCGCCAGTATTTCCACCTTGCGGTCACCACCGTCGACGAGGTGCCGTTCGTCGAATTCCACGGTGGGGAAGGTGAACCACTTCTCGGGCGGCCGTTCGGGCAGGCGCGCATTGAACTGAATGCCGTTCAGGTGCGCCTGCAGGCCCCAGGTTTCCTGATAGCGCCGGTAGCGCCGGGCCAGACGCGCCTGGGCGATGCGCCGCGGCGGCGGGTGGCCACGGCGTTCGGCGTCCTCGAGCCAGTGGGGCATGCCGTGGTTGTAGCCCACATGCCCATGGCTGTAGACGATCGCCAGCAGCGGCTTATCGGATATCGCCCTGACCTGCTCGACCATGGCGCGGGTCACTTTGCCGCCGGGCCCGCTGTCGGTGAGAATCAGTCCGCGCTCGGTTTCCACCAGCACGCTGTTGCCCTGGCCACTGATCAGATGGACCCCTTCGGCCACACGCAACGCTTCTTTGTCAGCCAGCAGAAAGTCACTGACTATCCCGGTGTCTTTGTTGTCGTTGTCTTGTGTCATTTCGACGCTCCATCTCGGGTCTTCGAACCGTCTCGCAATAGACAAAGCTCTCCCGGCACGGGCACGTGGTCACGTCACCCGCCATTCCTGTGCTGCGAGGGAACCGGCTCTGTCAGTCGACGCGGGCCACCGCTGGCAAGCGATAGCGACCGTTGCGCAGCGACGATTTCGGTATGTAGCCACGGAATATCATCGCGAAACGCTTTTCAGGCGAAGGCAGCCAGTTACCTTCGCGGCCTTCTCCGGGGTTATCGGCGCCGATCCAGATATCCAGGGAGCCGTCCTCGTTCCAGGTGAGCCCAGGTGACCGATCGCCGATGGCGTAGCGACGCAGCGGCGTATCCGCGAAGAAGAACTGACCGTCGTCCATGGCCTCATAAAGACTGAGTGACCAGAACGAGTTCAGCGGTGGCATTTCGCCGGCGGGGAAATGCAGCCGGTAGTTGCGCGTGCCGTCGAACAGGCCACGCTCCTGGTCGCCGTCCGCGCGCATGTACATGGCCTCTTCCACCGGCAGCGCCCCCAGCCCGCCGACGGCGATCACCGCGCGCAGCAGGTAGTCCTGTCCAAAATCGCCAGTACGGGCGCTGGGGTAGGTCCAGCCCTCGACGACCGCGCCCCGGGCGCCTTGCACGGTGACCAGAAAATCTTTCGCCGCTTCCAGGCCCTCTTCGACAGCACGCGCCTGCTCGGCATCGAAGCGGTCGGCGCTGAACGTCTCTCCCGGGCCGATACCCAAAGGCGCGATCTCGCGCAGTACTTTTTGATCCGTAACCGGGGGGACTTCCCGATTCAAAAGCGCGTTGGCCGCCGCCAGATACTCCCGCCAGGGGGCGTCGCGCAATACCGGCTCGCCCGTCGTCACATCCTCGTTGGGCGCCTCCGGATTGATGAACAAACCATCCTGTACCGCGCAGGCATTGGCGAGATCGTCCGGCCCGTCCACCAGAATGCGGGCCAGCGCCCAAACTCGCGGGGTGGGCGCACGGACTACATTGCGGGCGTCCTCGGGGACACTGTGGTCGGGACCCAGAATGGTGTACTCACCGCCATCACCACCGGTGGTACGCGTACCGAGAATGGCGAAGTTATTGGTGTACATGTCCATGAAGGCGAGCGAGAAGTAGCGCTCTCCGGTGGGCGGCACGGTGATCGTTATCGGGCCCCGCGACAGGTCCAGCCAGGCGTCCGAGTACAGCGTGTCGTTGTTCGGCGTGGTGATCCAGCGGCTGCGATGGTTGAGCAGCTTGCGGGCATGGTTGAATACATTGGCGCCGTTCTTGAGCCGCCATTTACGTGTGGTTTCCATAATCACCAGCGGCACCGTATACAGGTAGGCCTGCCTGGCGATTTGACGCAGTTCAGCCGGATCAACAACGGGGTGGTCAGGGTTCATGTTTTATTCCTTACTGTTCACTTCACGGTCGCTGGCGCGACCGATAACCAAAGCATCCAGCGCCACCGCGCCCCGACCTTCGGGGCGAACGAGCACCGGGTTGATATCAAGACTTTCCAGGCTGTCACCGGCGGCGACGGCGAACTCGGAAACGCGCACCAGCAGCTCCGCCAGTGCGCCCACATCGGCCCGCGGCCGGCCGCGGGCGCCGAACAGCAGCTCGCGGCCGCGCAGCTCGCCGATCATGTTCATGGCCATGGCGGGCGTCAGCGGGGCGGTGCGAAAACTCACGTCACCGAGCACCTCGACAAAGACACCGCCCAGGCCCAGCATCACCACGGGGCCGAAAGCCGGGTCCCGTTGCACACCGACGATGCACTCCACGCCTTCGTACTCCATGGGCGACAGCAGTACGCCGTCCAGGCGGGCGTCGGGGCACGCCTCACGCGCGGCCAGTGTGATTTCCGTATAGGCGCGCGCGACCGCGTCGGCGTCGGCGAGGTTCAGCCGCACACCGCCGATATCCGATTTATGGCCAATGTCCGCCGAAGCGATTTTTGCGACCAGCGGGTAACCCAGCGCCTCGCTCGCGGCGGCGGCTTGCCCGGCGGAGGTGACAAGCCGGTGTTCCGGCACCGGCACAGCGGCTTGTGCCAGTAACGCAAAGCTATCGGCTTCGGAATGGGTTTCAGGCGCCAGACTTACCGGCTTGATCCGGTCGTCGGTCCGGTCCTCTCGTGGCGTCGCGGCGAAGCCGCGCGCGAAGCGTGCCAGCGCCGCCAGCGCGCGCACCGCGCGGCTGGGGTCTTCGAACGCCAGACAACCGTTGTCTTCGAGCAGGCGTCGCACTTCCGGTTTGAATACCGACACGGCACTGAACAGTCGGTCCGGGTAACGGTGCCTTACGGTCACGATCTGTCGGACGATTTCCTCGCCCATGGGCCCACCGCCGGCGGCCGCCAGAAACGACAGCATCATTCCGTAGTCGCCCTCTTCCAGCATGATCTCCAGACTGGTTTCGAACAGGCTCAGATCGTTGGTGATTTGCCCGGTGATATCGACCGGATTGCGTGGCGCCGCGAATGGCACCAACTCTCGAATCCGGCCTTGCCCGGCCTCACTCAACGCCGGCAGCGAGAGCCCGGCGTCGTCGGCGGCATCGGCGATCAACACGCCGGCGCCACCGGAGACCGTAAAGACACCCAGATGGTCATCCTGCGGCAGCCCGGCCACCGAGACCGCGTAACCGATATCGAAAAACTCTTCGATGGAGTGTGCCCGGTACACACCGTATTGACGGAAGACCGCGTCGAACACCGCGTCTTCCCCGGCCAGGGCGGCGGTATGCGACGCCGCCGCCTGGGCGCCGATCTCGGTGCGCCCCACCTTGGTGATCACCACCGGCTTACCGGCGGCACGGGCGTCGGCCAGGGCGCGCTCCAGTTTGCGGCCATCGCGGCAGCCTTCCATGTAACCCAGGATCACATCGGTGTCCGGATCCCTGGCCAGCCACGCGACGCAGTCAGCGAAATCCACGCCGCCTTCGTTACCGGTGGTGATCCAGTAACTGAGACCCAGGCCACGCTCACGGGCCAGGGTAAAGGCGTAAGCACCGTACGCCCCGCTCTGGCTCACCAGGCCGATGCGACCCGTTTTGGCGACACCCTGCCCGACCACCGGTGAGAAGGTGGCGAACACCTTATCGGCGAGATTCATAAAGCCCAGACAGTTGGGTCCCAGAACCCGAACCCCGGCCTGTTGCGCCCGGGCGACCAGATCCCGTTGAGCACGCGCGCCCTCGTCGCTGATCTCGGCAAAGCCGGAAGAGAACAGTACGATGCCACTGACACCGGCGGCGATCGCGTCGTCCACGGCCGCCGGCGCCATGGTGGCGGGCACCGCGATGATTGCCAGATCGACCCGGCCTTTTACGTCGGCAATTGTCGGGTAAGCCGCCAATCCCTGAATTTCCGAGGCTTTGGGATTGATCGGATAGATCTCTCCGGCGAACCCCTGGGCAAGCAAGAACGCGATCGGCAGGCCACCGATTTTGGTGGGCGTCGAGGACGCGCCGATCACCGCCACGGAACGGGGTTTGAACAGCGGGTCGAGCGAGTCCGTATTGACTTCCGGAGTCGTGATCACGCCCATTACTTCGCCTCCGGTGGAATCGCGCTCTCCGGCACATCCATGCCGATTTCCCGGTAGTAGCGCAGCGCCCCTGAATGCAGTTTTCCATTCATCTGGCGCAAGGCGTTTTCCTTGTTGATGGTTTCCATGAATTTGGCGGCGCTGTGGAATGTCTCCAGGTGCTCGAAGAGGGTCTTGGTGACCTGATACACCAGCTCTTCATCAACGCCCTTGTGAGTACCCAGGCTCACCCAGGTGCCGACGGTCTTCACCGCTTCGCTGTTGATCTGGTTCTCCCCATAAATACCGGCGGGGATCTCCGTGATGGTACGGCCGGGCAAACTCAGGACCTCTTTCATGGGTTCGGTATCCATCGCTTCGTCAGGAATACCCAGGAAGCGGACTTTTCGTAGCAAAACCAACTGTTCGATGGACGCGGAGGGCAGTTCCGTGGGGCCGATGTAAAGATCCACTTGTCCGTCCTGGAACGCCTGGCTGCCTGAGCCCCAATCCAGCTTCGCCATCTTGTAATCGCGGCCGGCTTCGTAGCCGGTGGCGCCTTCGATGATCGAAAGCGCCACCAGGGTAGCGGCGCCACCGGGCGGGCCGATAAATACGCGCTTGCCCTTGATCTCCTTGAGCGACGTGATCCCGGAATCAGCGGCGGCCATAATGTGGTAAGGACCCAGTGGGAAGTTCATCACCTGGCGAACGTTTTTGTACAACTCCGGGGCTCGCTCCATATTGGCGAACATTCCGGTGCCCGAGCTCATGAAATGATTGATCGAGGGCGCGCCGATAAAGAAGTCCACCTGGCCTTTGGACGCATCCAGTGTTGAGCGGGTGGACGACATGCCGGCGGTCATATTGACGTCGACAGGCAGGTTCTTCTGCAAAACCGACTGCAAAGTCACCGAGAACACGTACGGGGATGAGCCGGCGTTGGTGGTATGCATACGGATGTCGGTTTCCGCCACCGCATGACCGGCCAGAAGGATGCTGGTGGTAGCGATAAGCAACCGCATTGCCGTCTTTAAATAATCTCTTTTTTTCATGGAACTCTCCCAATATGACTTTTTTATTCGCTTGAAGACGGGCTCACCGGAGTGCCGGCCCAGCGCCGCTTCAAAGGCTGTAAGTAGCTTCCGCCGAGGGTCGCGATCGCCAGCGCGAAACCGACCACCTCGAAGCTGGTGCCTTTCGCCACCAGCAAGCCGGCGATCACGAAACGGAAAGCCCGCGCGGCGGTGCCCAGCCTTGCCGCGCCGTACCCTGCAAAAGCGGTGGTCAACGCCCAGATCACCAGAACGATGCGGGCGACACCCCAGATCAGAGCGCCCCACTCAAAGTGATCACCGAGCAACAGCAGGGATGGATTGAAGACGAACAGGAAGGGCACCACGAAACCGACCATGGTCAGGCGCATGGATACCAGGCTGACTTTCACCGGATTGGCTTCGGCCAGGGGCGCCGCCGCGAAAGCGGCGATCGCCACCGGCGGTGTCACCGCCGACAACACGCCGAAGTACAGAACGAAGAGATGAGCGGCGACGATGGGCACATCAAAGCTGGCCAGCGCCGGCCCCATCACCAGGACGATAATCAGGTAAGCGGGCAGGGTCGGCATGCCCATGCCGAGGATCAGACAACCCAGCGCGGTGAGAAGCAGGCTGATGAACAGGCTCTGCTCTCCGAGCGCCGCCACCGATTGGGCAAAGCTGAGGCCCAGGCCGGTCAGGTCCATCCCGGCGATAACAATGCCGATGGCACCGACCGCGATCATGATCCTTGAACCGGAAATGCCGCCCCGGGACAACGCCGTTATCACCGCCTGCGGACGGCGGCGTATCTCCGGATTGAGAAAGCCGAAGATCACCGCGACGATCACCGCCCAGACACCGGCCATGGCCGGGGAGCGGCCGCTCGCCAGTACCGCGATGACCGTCACCACGGGCGCCACGAACATAAGGGAAAGCACCCAGTCCCGCCGTGTCAGCACCGGCAGTTCGTCGGCGGGCGTCGGCTTGATACCCTGACGCCGTGCTTCGTAGAACACCGCGCAGAACAGCGCCGCGACGTAGAAAAACGCCGGCAACAAGGCCGCCACGCAGATCAATAAGTACGGCGTGCCGGTAAGCTGCGCCATCATGAAGGCGGCGGCGCCCATTACCGGGGGGATCACCTGCCCGCCGGTGGAAGCGGCCGCCTCCACCGCGCCCGCGAAGGCCGGACTGAAGCCGCGCCGTTTGATCATGGGTATGGTGAATGCGCCGGTACCGGCCACGTTGGCGGCCACACTGCCGGACATGGTGCCGAACAACATGCTGGCGAGAATCGCGGCGTGCGCGGGCCCACCGGGCAGCCATCCGGTAATACGGATGGCCATGCGCACCAAGGCCGGACCGGCGCCCGTGGCTTCGAGAATCACGCCGAAGATAATGTAAATAAACAGCAGCTCGACCATGACCGCCACCGGGGTACCGAATACCCCGGTGAAGCCGTACCACATGCCCTGCATCACCTGGTCCAGCGAGAAACCCGCGTGACGCAGGCCGCCCGGCAGACTTTCACCGAACAGGCAGTACACCAGGGTCACGGCGGCGAACAACGACAGCCCCAATCCGAACTCGCGCCGGGTCAGCTCAATCACCGCGATCAGGCCACCCAGTGCGATCAACTGATCGGCGCGGCTGTAATCCACCAGCATGTTCTGCATGCCGTCCGCCGACGCGAGGAAGCGCTGCACCGCCACAAGAATCATCGCCACCAGCAGCGCATCGGCGGTCCAGAGCAGCAAACGCCAGCCCCGCTGGGACAATGGATAGATGGCGACCAGAGGCTTGACGCACACCGCCGCCACGATGCAGGCGGCGAACGTCAGGGGCCGCTGATAACCCGGGTCGAAAATCCCGAACAAAGAGGTATAAACGGTGACGCACGCAAGCGCCAGGCCCACGGCCATGCCAAGTTGCCGAATGGAAAAGGCGAACACTCTCTCCTCCCGCGATCCGCGACGACCGACTTTGTGTTGTTGTCAGGACCATCTGATCACGCGAATTTAATGTGTGTCAATTATATTTGTCGTCTCCGGAATTCCGCCGCGCCATCACCACTCCCTTTATTGCGCGCTTTTTTGCGCGCCTCGATCCGCGTCCGCTAACAGGCGTCAACCTGCTCGCGGACATCGACATCCTGGTCATCGCCTCTCTGTTTCAGGCCTCAAAACCCTTTATTTAGCGGATTATTTCAGGATTCGAGCACAGCCGTGAACACTCTGAGGCGACACCGCGCACCCACACAATCCACCCGGAGAGACATCCCGAAGACGCGAAAGCATGACGCTTCGGCGCCGCCCAAGACGCAGTGAAAGACGACGGCCCGACTATCTTTATTAATTGATAAGCATTACTTTAAGTAACACCGGGCACACCCGGTAACGATTCGCACCACTGACAGGAGGACGACACAGTGACCGATAACGACCTTCGCGCCATCGGCGATGCCTGCTGGGAACGCTTTGATTTCGGGCGTGACTGGAACCGCCATCTGCACGGCAGCCAATTGATTCCGATCGACGAGGGCCTTGCCTACATTGCTTCCCGGGGTGTGGTGGGCAACGTCACCGTTGTGGATACCGACGACGGCCTGATCGTGATTGACAGCGGCAGCCGGCATACCGCCGCCAACATCCACAAGGCCATTCGCGAGTGGTCACAGAAGCCGATCCGCACGGTGATCTACACGCACGGCCATCTGGACCACGCCTTCGGGACGCCCCTGTTCGACGCCGAAGCGGAACAGGCCGGGCTGGACAAACCGGAGGTGATCGGTCAGGCGAATATTCGCCGGCGCTTCGAGCGCTACCAGGCCAGCGCCGACTGGAACGCCCACATTAACGGCCGCCAGTTCAAGGTGGCGGGCTTCAAATGGCCGGAGGAGTATCGCTACCCGGATACCTTCTACGAGGAGGAGATGACACTTGAACGTGGCGGCCGGCGGCTCACCCTGCATCATGGGATGGGCGAGACGGACGACCACACCTGGACCTGGATCGCCGACGCCCGCACCGTGGTCACCGGTGATTTCATCATCTGGGCGGCGCCAAACGCCGGCAACCCGCAGAAAGTACAGCGTTTCGCCGCGGAATGGGCTCGCGCATTACGCGCCATGGCGGCCAGGCAGCCGGAGGTTCTGGTGCCCGGCCACGGGCCGGCGGTGTTCGGCGCGGAGCGCGTCGCCACCCTGCTGGATGACACCGCCAGTTTCCTGGAGTCGATTCACCAGCAAACGCTGGACGGCATGAATCGGGGCCGCAAGCTCGCGGACATTGTTCGCGATGTCCGGCTCCCGGAGGGCATGCTGGATAAGCCGTATTTGCACCCCACCTACGACGATCCCGAGTTCCTGGTGCGCAACGTCTGGCGGCTTTACGGCGGCTGGTACGACGGCAACCCCGCGCACCTGAAACCGGCCCACCCGGACGACCTGGGGCAGGCGGTAGCCGACCTGGCCGGCGGCGCCGACGCCCTGGCGGAAGCCGCGCAAAAACACTTCCAGGCCGGCGAACTTCGTGTCGCCGGGCACCTGTGTCAGTTCGCCGTGGACGCGCAACCGGACCATGTGCTCGCCAACCGCGTGCGGGCGGCGGTGAACAAGGCCCGTGCCGAACAGGAAACCTCCTTGATGGCGAAAGGGATCTTCACCGACGCGGCCAACGCCTCGCTGCAGGCCATCGGCGAGGACGAACAGCGGCTTTACCCGGGCTCGCGCGTGGGCATCGGGTCCTGATCAATGCCGCAACGGCCAGTCCCCTTCGGTCTGCTCACGCTGCAAGGCCACATCGGTGTAAGTGGACAGGGGCTGGTTGTTGGCGGCGGCCTGTATCGCCATGACGGTTTCCGGAGAGAGCGGAGCATCAAGCAAGGCCGCGGCGGTGGCGATCAGGTCCTGAACGCGAATCCAGGCCTCATCAAGCCGGAAACTTTCCGGCTTTTCACCTTGAATCTGTTCAATCGCCGCCATGCCGTTGAGGTGCATGTACATCATGCTGACAAAGCGGTGATCGAGAATGCTGGTGGGCAGATAGGGCTTGGCCTCGCGCATGGCCTTAAGGGACTCGTTCAGGCCCCGGTCATGGAGACCGCTGAACTGACGCCAGGCCGACCTGTCCACCCGCAGCTGCACCAGGAAACGCATGTAATAGCCTGGTGCCTGCTCGCCATCGAGCAGATAGTGCGCCAGCGGAAGGATGCAACAACGGGCGATCTGCCAGGCGGATAACGGCGCACCATTATTTTCCGCGCGAAGTTGGGCCAGCATCGCCATGCGGGCCTCATCCATCGGCTTCGAACGCAGGTGCAGAATCGACTCGATAATCGCGTCCCGGGAGCCGAAATGATAATGAATCACCGATTCGTTCTTCTGCCCCGCCTCTTCACGGATCTGGCGCAAGGTCGCGCCATGCAGGCCGTTCAGGGCGAAGACCTTCTCCGCGGCCAGCGTGAGATCGAGCCGTGTGCCGTTAATCGCACCGCCTTTGGATTTCCTCGTGGACGGTTTTCCCTTCGCGCCAGGCATGGCCTCTCCCCTATGCCAAGAATCGGTTCAATTAATGGCACCATACTAACAGCTCGGGAGGCGGCAAGCAGGCCCGCCACCGGCGCGCCCCGACAGCGGGTCCACGGCCGGGGGCGCCGGCGCCGAGGGGCGGGGTTACGGTGCTGCCGCTATTTGATGGGGATCGCTAGGCGAGACCGACGTCGGCCGGCCTGGCCGCGACCTGATGGACGGTGCCTTCCCACAGCGGGTGGGGGCCGGCCTGGCGCAGCCGCTGTGCACGCAACCGGTCGACCAGGAACAGGCTGGCGGCGATCGCGAATAGCGAGCCGTTCACCAGCAAGCGGTCGGGATCGGCCCAGGAGGCGAAGCCTTCGATACTGCCCTGCAACACCGGCACCAGCGCGTACAGGGCGGCGCACAGCGGCAGCCAGATCCGCGCGGTGCTCAGCGGCGGGAACCGCAGGGCGCACGCCACCGCCACCAGCAGGACGGCGACGAAGCCGGCTTTTTCCGCCACCACGGTGGTGCCGGGCCAGGGTGAGTACATAGCCAGTTTATTGGCCATGAAGGACACCGCGATGCCCGCCATCACGCCGAAGGTGATGCCCAGCGTCAGGCGCAGCATGACGGCCGCGGAACGGCTCGGGCCCTGACGGTCGGTGCGCCGCTCGCTCCACATAATGTTGCCGGACACGAACAGCAGGCAGCCGAGCAGCCCCAGCACGAAATACAGCAGGCGCACGAACAGGCCGCCGTAGTCGCCGAAGTGCAGCGAATAAACCGGCGACAGCAGGAAATGGTTGAACGGCCGGGCGCCGGGCGCGGAGACCGTCAACAGCTCGGCGTTGTCCGCGCGCATCACCACATGGGCGTGGTGCGCCACGTTGCCCGCCACGGAACCGCCCACGTCGACCACGGCGTTTTCATCGCCGTATTGCTGCAGTTCGATCCAGCCCACTTCCAGCTCCGGGAGCTGCTCCCGGGCGGTGGCGAGATAACGGTCCACGCCCGCCATGGTGGCCGGATTGCCGCTGGCCTCCGGGGTCGGCCAGGCTTCCATGGCGTCGTTCGCCGCGCCCTGGAACTGAGGCCCGAACACCAGCGCCCCCATGGTCAGGGTGATCAACGCGAAGCAACCCATGGCGGCGCCGGTGACCGCGAAAATCAGGTGGAACGGAAAGCTGATCACGCCCACCAGGTTGTGCAGGTTTTTCCAGTAGCGGCGTAAATTGCCCTGGTGCTTGAGGGCGAAGAACTCTTTCTTCAGCTTCGGCCAGTGAATCACCAGGCCGCCGATCAGCGCGGCGCCATAGAGCACCGAGATCACGCCCATCAGGTACAGCCCCACCACCGGGATGCCGAGGCGGAAATGCAGCTCGTTGATAAAGCCAGCCAGTTCCGAGCGGGGCCGCTCGACGGGCTCGCCGGCGTCGTTGAAATCACTGGCGTGCTCGGTATGCCAGACCCCCTCGCCATCCACCCTTTCCTGCCAGATCACCGCGGGCTCGTCGCCGGGGATCAGGAACATCCAGTTGCCCGCTTCCGCGTTGTTGGCGATCACCGTATCCAATAGCGCCTGCATGGTCGCGCCGTCATGACTCGCCTCGGCCTGGTAGGGTTCCTGCCAATGATGGAGCTCATGGTGAAACATATTGATGGCGCCGGCGAAGAACGCCACGAACAGCGCCATCCCGGAGACGATCCCGACCCAGGCGTGCAGGTCGATCTGCCGTTTCAGTGTTTCGGCGCGCATCAGGCACCCCCATAGAGCGTGGTGGTTTGCAACAACAGCCAGGCCAGACCGTTGGCGACCAGCAGCGCCATGCCGGCACGCCAGTGGGTGGTCGCGATGCCGGCGATCACGATCAAGGCGGCCCAGAACACCAGGCAAAGCAGCAGCATCAGAACCAGCCAATCATGCCAGTCGGCGGGAATCACGGCGGCCAGCAGCCCACACAGCATCACCGCCAGCGGCAAACCCAGAACGGCACCCAGAAGCGCTCTCATGCGGTCTCTCCCTGGCCGTTGCCACGGGCGCGCCGGCCGCCGGCCTGATAGCTGTCGGCCCGGTGCCCCACCAGCATGGGCAGCACCATGGCGCCCAGGGCGAATACCCAGCACGCCGTGAACAGCCCCACTCCGGGGCCGAGCCGCCAGCCCCAGCCGGCGAAACCGCCGACCACCAGGATGACGCCCGCGAGACGGGCGGCGGCGGGCAACGGCTGGGCGAGCGCGCGCTGTTGCCGATCGGAGAAGTACAGCAAGGCGGTACCGGCCAGTAAAACGGCGCTTAGGAGGAGCAACATAAGGAACTCAGAGTGATCCTGATAACGATTCGCATTTATACCCGCCAGGCGCGGGCGGGTCAATGCGCCGCGCGCCGGGAAACGCAGGGATCACAAAGAGTTCATGGCGGCCTGGGCGGCGGTGATGCGTTCCGCGCTGAGAGTTTGCCAGTCCAGGTCGGCCCGGTCGGGCACCCAGACATCGGTGAAGCGGGCGGCATCGGCGACCGCCATTTCCGAACTCAACAGGGGCACGTCATGCAAATGCCCGTGCAGCCCGCCGGCCCGGGACACGGTGTCCAGCCACCCGGTCGGACGCTGGTGCAGCCGCACGCCGGGCAGCGGGCAGCTGTCCACCGGCTCGCTGACAGCGCAGTCCAGCACCGCGTCACGGCGACGGCTGATGCCCTGGCGCCACAGCGCGGAGCCGCCCACCACCACCACGGACGGGAAGGCCCGCCGCAAGGCCAGACAGAGGTCCGCTTCGGCGGGCGTCTCACCGCTGGCGAGCCGGATGAAAACAGGACGCGGCGGCGCCACCTGACGCACCTGGCCGCTCTCCAGCCAGCGCAGCGCCAGCTCCATGGCGCTGCGGTCGTCTCCCGGCACCTGCTGCTTGAGGTCGGCCAGGGTGAACACCACCGGCAAGCGGGTATCCAGATCGCGGGGCAGAGCGTTCATGGATCCACCATGCAGGGCTCGCCACCGCCCAGTCCGAGCCAGCCGCGCACCCGCAGCACCGGCGCCAGCATCCCGCAGATCACCGCCACCCGGCCGGCGTTTGCAGCCAGGCATTCGCGATGTTCGGACAGCCGCGTCACGGCGTCTTCCAGGCGCCGCTGACAGGCGGCACGCCGCGGGTCCGGCCGGCCCTGCTGAGCCAGCCGCAGGGTCAGCAAGCGGCCCTGGAAATCTTCCATGTGCGCCACGTAGGCCCGGTCCACCACGCTGAAACTGCTTAGCCGCTGGATGCCCGTGCGGCGGTGGCGGCGCCGGCCGGCGCGCTCGCGCCGATCACGGCCAAGCAGGCCGCCCAGCCGGTAGAGCACGCGCCACCACCAGGGACGCCGGTCGGCGACCGACAGATACCAGGCCCAGGCCTGCAGGCGGACAATATCGTGACGCAGCTCGCGCAGCCGTTGATGGCGGCGGCCGCGGGCCCCGGGACCGGCGCCGGAGCGGTAAACGGAAAGGTATTCGGAAAGGGCCCGGGAACGGCCGTGGAGCGCCTCGACGGCGAGCCGCAGCGGTGAATCAGCCACCGCTTTCTTTACCTCGGAACCCATCGGATTACTCCTGATCGAGGGTGGCAAACAGGCCGCCCAATACTCCGTTACTCTAGCCAGCCGGGGGAAAGCCCCAAAGACACAATACGTCCCGTTTGAGTGAACGGATGTTGTCGAATGTATCTTTTAGCCTGCCCCCTCGCGCGAGAGGCGGACATAAAAAAACCGCCGGAGGGCCGGCGGTTTTTTTGTCGCGACGGAACCTTATTGGTTCTCGTCACCGTCCATGGCGTCGCCCATCTTTTCACCGGCTTCCTTGGTTTCGTCCCAGGCGTCACCCATTTCTTCACCGGCCTCTTCCATGGGGCCCTGATCCTCGGTGACATCCTCGACGGCTTCATCGGCGCTTTCGCCGGCTTTCTCCATCGGACCCTGCTGGTCGCAACCGGCCAGGCCCAACAGGCCACCAAATACCACTACTAACAGTCCTTTACTGAACGTACGCATAGTCACTCCTCGACGTGTCGTGAACGTTGAGTGGCAATCTAGCCTTCTGCTCCGGTGGTTGCCAGTGCAGGCCCCTTTGATTTTCCTCTATTTTACGTTCCCCCAAGCGCCCGCGCGGCGTTGGGGCCCGGCGGCAACCCTGCTATGATCAAGCAGCGCACAAGGAGCCGGGGATGAAACGACTGAGCCAACAACTGGGCGGGCTTGCCCAGGTAATAACAACAATGGGCGGTGAAGTCACACAGGTGGTGCAGGACATGCACGGCACCATCGCCAACCCGTTCAAGATCCGGGGCGAGGGCTACACCGCCGCGCCCATCGTTTACGACCTGATTCGTTACGGATTTCGCCAGGCCGGCAACCTGGCGGCCTTCGCGCATCTGGCCGCCGATCCGGAACAGGAATTGCGCGACAATCTGGATTTTCGCAGCGTCCTCAACGGCGTCTTCGGCCAGTTGCTGCACACCCGGAACAGCGGCTACGCCCTGCCCATGACCATGCTCCCCCAGCCGCCGTCCCTGGAGCGCGACACCCTGATTCTGTTCGTGCACGGGCTGTGCCTGAATGAAGGCTGCTGGAACAACCCCGCCGCCCGGGCGTTCCACGAATGGGCCGGCCCGAAACTGAACGCGCACACCCGGGCGCTCCGCTATAACACCGGCCTGCATATTTCAGAGAACGGGCGTGCACTCGCCGACCTGCTGGCGAACATGGCGCTGCCGTCGCGGGTGATCCTGATCGGCCACAGCATGGGCGGCCTGGTATCACGCAGTGCCTTGCACCAGGGCCGCGAACGGGGCGACGCCTGGGTGAACCGCGTCAGCCACCTGGCTTGCCTGGGCGCGCCCCACCAGGGGGCGGTCCTGGAACGGCTCGGCAATCAGGCCAATCGCTTGCTGGGTATCACGCCCTATTCCCGGCCGCTGATGCGCCTGGGCAATCTGCGCTCCGACGGCATCCGTGACCTGCGTTTCGGCTATGTGCTGGAGCAGCAGTGGCGCGACCGGCCCCTGGACGAACCCCGGCCCAACGGGAAGGTGCCGCTGGACCCGCATGTGAAACAGTTGTTTCTGGCCGGTTCGCTCAGCGACGAAGACAGCGAGAACCCGCTGGGGGACTGGCTGGTGCGGGTGGACAGCGCCCTGGCCGAACGGCTCTATCCCGAGGCCGACAATCTCAGCCGGCGCCTGTTTTACCGCATGGGGCACATGGCCATGCTCGAGGATGCCCGCACCTACGACAGCCTGCGGGAGTGGCTGACCGCCCCATGAGCGACTGCCGCCTGTGCGGGCACGCCGGCGTCGAGCATTTCGCCACCGTGGAGGGGCGCCGCTACCTGCGCTGCCCGCGCTGCCACCTGACCTTCCTCAGCGCCGCCCAGCTACCGGACCGCGCCGACGAGAAAGCCCAATACGATCTGCACCGGAACGACCCCGGGGACCCGGGCTACCGGCGTTTTCTCGATCAACTGGGCGCGCCCCTGTGCGAGCGCCTGGAAGCGGGCGCGCGGGGGCTGGATTTCGGCTGCGGCCCGGGCCCGGCCCTGGCGCGCATGCTGGAGGAACGCGGGCACCCGATGCACGTCTACGATCCGATCTACGCCCCGGACCCGGCGGTGCTCGACCGGCACTATGATTTCGTGACCTGCACCGAGGTGCTCGAGCACCTGCACTGGCCGGGGCGGGAATGGCAACAATTCGGGGGGTTGGTGAGACCGGGAGGCTGGCTGGGCGTGATGACCCGCTTTCTGACCGACGACGGGCATTTTCCCCGTTGGCACTACCGCCGCGACCCGACCCATGTGTGCTTCTGGGGGCCCGCCACGTTTCGCTGGCTGGCTCGGGAATACGGCTGGGAACTGGTGAAGATGGACAATCCGGTAGCGCTCTTGCGCCGTTGCTGAAGGGCCCGGCGCGGGGGCAAAGCGCGCCCTACCCCGCCACCGCCATGGCGATCAACGCGGCCAGCAGCGCCAGAGGCACGATAATAATCAGGCCGCGCAGAAGCCGACCTCTGAGGTAAGACCAGTCCATAGCATCCCTCTCCAGTGGGTTCGACTATAGACCGGCCTTGACGCTATCTTCATGAGGCGAACGTACTAGACGTTCACATTTTACATTTCAGGTTCCGCCTGGTCGGCGTCGCGCAGCCAGAATTGCATGGTTTTCTCGGTTTCGCGGGTGTCGCCCAGATCTTTCCAGGGGAACCGGGCGGTGAGCGCCGGCTCCGGGCGGTAGCCGCGGCCACGCCAGAACGGCTCCAGCGAGCGGTAGCCCGAGGGCCGCAACGGGTGGTCCGGATCACGCACCACGGCACAGAACGCGGTCAGTGAATAACCGAAATCCTGGGCGTAGAGTTCGCGCAGATCAAAGAATCGGTGGCCCACGCCTTCGCCGCGATAGTCGGGCAATAATACCGACTCGCCGAAGTAAAAGACCTGTTCCGGCGGCGGCCCATGGCGCTCGAAAGGCGCCACGAACTCCGGGTCCGCGTCGCACAGCGGCAGCGCCGTGGCGGCGCCGATCAGGCGGTTGTACTCCATGGCCAGCACCACAACGCTCTGCTTGGAGCGGGCGTAACGGTCCAGATAGTCCCGTTCGTACGCCACCGAGCCGTCATACAGGTAGGGGTAATCGCGAAAGATCCGGATACGCAGATCCGCGAGCTCATCCAGCCACGGCTCCACGGCGATGCCGCTCACCGGTCGAATTTCCACTGCGGACATGGCGCCCTCCTTGTTGCTCTCTTGCGATGCTAGAACACCAGGGCCAGTCCCGCTAGCAACAAGACCACAAACAGCACCTGCCGGAAGCGATGCTCGTCGACGCGGTGATGCAGCCGCTCGCCCAGCACGATGCCCGCCAGCACCACCGGCGCCAGCGCCAGCAGTTTGGGCCATACCGGCTGCAGCGCGCCCTGCGCCGCGTAGCCCAGCGTGAGCAGGCCGTTGAGAGTGAACCAGACCATGATCAGGGTGGCGCGGAAGCGGCTCTTGTCCAGGGCGACCCCGCTCAACGCGTACACCAGCAGGGGCCCGCCCGACGCATAGAGACCATGGGTGACACCGGCCAGCATCATCCAGGCCCGCCCCCACCAGGCGCCGTGCGGCCGCGAGGGGGCGGGCCCGTGCCGCAACCGCCAGAGCTCGCGGAGGCTGAAGGCCACGATCAATACGCCGAACAGGGTCTGCAGCAGGGCCTGGCCGAGCCAGGGTCGCGCCAGATACCCGGCCAGGGTGCCCGCCGCCATCAGCGGCAGAATACCGCGCAGCAACAGACGCCAGTGCACCAGCCGCCGGTAGCGCAGCGACAGGTAACCGCTTAATAGCAGGTTGAGCGGCACCAGCACCGGCATCAGAACGTCCAGCGGCAGCACCAGCGCGCCCAGGGACAGGGCGATGACGATGGAGCCAAAGCCGGTCATCGCCTCGGTGGTGTAGGCGAGCAGCACGAACAGCCCGAGTAACACCCACGGAGAGAGCAGCAGGTCCGGCATTCAGGAATCCAGCTCCACGGCGAAACGACGGCGCATCAGCCGGTGGTAGGTATTCGGCGCCAGCCGCCACAACAGACTCGCGAACACCGTGAAGCGGTCCGGAAACAGGCGCTTTTCGCCGCGCGCCAGAGCCACCAGGACGCGGTCGGCCATCCACTCGGCGCTGCGCACCCGCCCCACCGAGGAGCGCGCGTGGGCGGCGGGCTTGCCGTTGAAGCCGAGGGCGTTGGTTTCGATCGGCGTGGCGAGAAAGCTGGGATAGACCATCAGTATCCGGATGCCCTGGTCCGCCACTTCGCCGCGCAGCACCTCGAAAAACTGCGCCAGGGCGGCCTTGGCGCTGCAATAACCGGCGCGCCCCAGCACCGGCATCCAGCCGGCCATGGAGCCGATATTGATCACGCAGCCGCCGCTCTCGCGCAGCAGCGGCAGGCAGCCCAGGGTCAAGGCCACCGGCGCCTCCCAGTCCACCGCCATGACCTGGCGGAACACCGTCATCTCGGTGCGCGCCGCCGGGGAACGATGGGTGATGCCGGCGTTATTGATCAACACGTCCAGCCGCCCGCCGGCGGCGACCGCGTCGATCAGCCGGTCGCGGGCCGGGGCATCGGTGATATCCAGCGCGAAATGACGCACCCGGCGATCGTCCCCGGCGGCCAGCTCGGCGCTTTTCGCCGCCAGTGCCTCGGCGTCGCGGTCCACCAGGATCACGCTGTGCCCGCGCGAAAAGGCCGCCCGGGCCAGGGCCCAGCCCAGGCCGGACGCGGCGCCGGTGATCAGTGTCGTGGTCATAATTGCCCCCGGGCCCGCGCCGCTTCAACGAAAAAGCGGAACACCTGCTCGGACGTTTTCTGCGGCCGGTAGCCGAATTCTTCCTTCAGGCGCCGGTTGCTGAGCACCGGGCGATAACGGAGGAAATTCAGCTTCTCCGGTGTGTGCGGGGTCAGCCCCAACCGGTGCCCCAGCCACAGCGCGGCGCGCAGCAGCACGGCCGGCAGCACCAGCACCGGCTTGTCGAGAATCGCGGCCACCTGGCGCACGCTCAGCGCGCCGTCGCCGGCCAGGTTGTAGACGCCCTCGGCGCCGGTTTCCACACCACGCACGATGGCGCCCACCACATCCCGATCCCAGATGAAGACGAACGGCGAATCGGCGCCGGCGATGGCGAGAATCCGCTTGCGCTCGAACAGCGCGGTGATCTGGTTTCGCGTGCCCTCGCCGAGCACGGTGCCGGGACGCAGGATCAACTGGCGCAAGGCCGGATGGTCGCGGCGGTAATCCGCCAGCATCTCCTCCACCAGGCGCTTATGGTCGGAGTAGGCGAATTCCGGATTGCCGCGCAGCGGGTCCTGCTCATCCAGCCAGGCCGGATTGTCCGCGTGATAGCCATAGGCGGCGCCGGAGCTGGTGACGATCAGCTGGCCGACGCCGGCGCTCAGGCAGGCGTCCAGCACGTTACGGGTGCCGTTGACATCGATGTCGTAGTCGCGGGCCCGGTCACCGGAATCTTCCAGCACCGCGGCCAGATGCACCACGGTGTCGATGCGCTCCTCGCGCAGCAGATCGGCCAGCGCCGGATCGCGGATATCGCCCCGCCGGCAATGGAACGGCAATTCCGGCGGCACCCGCACATCAAGCCCCAGAACCTGGTGTCCGGCGGCGAATCGCTCACCCAGCAAACGCCCGATATAACCGCCCGCGCCGGTGATCAGTATCCGACTCATGCGCCCTCCTTTACCGCCGGTTCGGCGCTGCGCGACCAGATCAGGGCCAGGATCAGGCCGCTGACCAGATGCCAGACGCCCCAGAAACCGGCGATCAGAATCATGCCCGCGGCCTGCGGGAAGAAGGTGAACAGAATCGCCAGGCCCAGCCCCGAGTTCTGGATGCCCACTTCCATGGTCACCGCGCGCCGGTCGGCGCGGTTGAGCCCCACCAGCAGTCCGGCCAGCGCGCCCAGCCCCAGCGCCAGGGCGTTCTGGCCGATCACCAGGGCGACGATGCGATGGGCGTTGTCGAGAAACACCTGCATGTTCTTGCCGAACGCCAGGCCAACGAACGCGAACAGCACCAGCAGGGTGATCACGCGCATGGGCTTCTGGGCGCGGTCGGCGAAGCGCGGGAAATGGCGGCCCACCAGCATGCCCAGCAACAAGGGAAGCGCCAGCACCAGCGCCACCAGCATGAGGATGTTCCAAGGGTCGAGCGCGATGTCGGTGACCATCGCCCGGGTGTTGGGGTTGATCCAGCCGTACAGCGCGAAGTTGAGCGGCGTCAGCACCGTGGCGGCGAGGCTGGAGACCGCCGTCATGCTGACGGAAACCGCCACGTTGGCCCGCGCCAGCCAGGTCATGATGTTGGAAAAGGTGCCGCCGGGACAGGACGCCACCAGGATCATGCCCAGCGCCAGTTCCGGCTCCACGTCGAGAAACCAGGTGATCACGCAGGTGAGCGCCGGCAACAACACGAACTGCGCCAGCAACCCCGCCGCCGGCGCCTCCGGCATGCGCAGCACACGGCGGAAATCCTCGCCGCGCAAGGTCAGGGAGACGCCGAACATCATCAGCGCCAGAATCACATTGAGGACGATCAGGCTGCCGGTGCTGAAATCGATGGTGCTATCGGGGGACATGGTGTCGCCTCCTGGTTATTGTTGTTGCAGCGCCCGGCGCTGTTTGGCCACTTCGGCCCGGTAGCTGTCCTTGTGCACGTAGTAAGCCATGCGCGACAGCTTCAAATAGCGGTAGCCGCCGTCCAGGCTCTCTCCGGCCCGCTCGCGCTTGACCCTTTCCAGGGCGGTCGCGGCCGGGTGCCCCTGGGCGCGGCGCTTGAGGTACAAGGCCACCAGCTCCGCCTGTTCGTTGCGGCCTTCCCAGCCCAGGCCGGCGGCTTCGATCATGCCCATCATGAACAGGTTGTCGTAGCGCGGATGGAAGACGTTCAGGTAGAGCCGGGGCGCGTCGCCCCGCCAGTTGAGCAGGTCGCTGTCGATAAAGGGATAGTCCAGTTTGTAGCCGGTGGCGAGCAGGATCAGATCGTAATCGGCCCGGCTGCCGTCGGTGAACGTGACCGTGCGGCCCCGCATGTCGGCGATGTCGGGACGCGGCGTGAGATCACCGTGCCCGAGATGATGCAACACCAGGGAATTAACCACCGGGTGCGCTTCGTAGAGCCGGTAGTCCGGGTCCGGCAGGCCGTAGTCGCTGGGCCGGCCGATGATCATGCGGATCAACCTGGCGTCCAGCCATTGCTTGAGCCGGCGCGGCAGTTTGAGCTTGCCGCCGATCGAATCGGACGGCCGACCGCCGATGAACTTGGGCAGGAAGTAGTAGCCGCGCCGCACCGACAGGTCCACGCTGCGCGCCTGGTGCACCGCGTCCACCGCCATATCGCAGGCGGAATTGCCGCAGCCGACGATCAGCACCCGTTTGTCCCGGAACAGGGTCGGCGCGCGGTAATCGCAGGCGTGCAGGATCTCGCCGTCGAAATGGCCGGGTAATTCGGGGCGGTTGGGGGTGTGCAGGGTACCGCTGGCGATCAGGACGCCATCGACATAGCGGCTGCTCTGTTGGCCGTCCTTTTCCACGGTCACCCGCCAGCCTTCGTCCTCCGGCGTCACCGACAGCACCCGGGTGTTGAACTGGTAGTGCTCGTACAGGCCGAAGTGCCGGGCGTAGTCCTGGAAATAGCGTTTCAGTTCCGCGTGGTGCGGGTAGGTGGCCACCCGCTCGTCCATGGGAAATTCCCGGAACTCGGTCATCCGCTTGGACGAGATCAAATGGGCGGTTTCGTACATGGTGCTGTGCGGGTTGTCGATGTCCCACAAACCGCCCACATCGTTATTCAGTTCATAGCCGACGAAAGGCAGGCCCTGTTTACTAAGGTTTCTGGCGGTGGCCAGGCCCATCGGGCCGGCGCCGATCACTGCGTACATGGGTGAGGCCTTATTTTGTGGCCACCGTCCATGGCGGCCATCCTGCGGGCCGCCTCGGACGAGGCGTCAAAAATCGTTCCAGACGATTTTTTGTTATTGTTTCAGTACCAACCCTAACCGGCCGGCGCTGGCCCGGCATGGCTGATTCGCGACCCCAATACGGTTAATTCAGGACCCTTGCATGAACCCAGGCCCCACGGTGACGGTGCACTTCTCGCAAGCCATCATGCAGGCCGCCGGGCGCCTGGGGCTGGCGCTGCCCGGCGACCTGGTGGCGCGCATGGACAGCCGCGAGCGGGTCGATCTGGCCAGTCAGGACCGTCTGTGGGAAGCGTTCTGCGAGGCGGCCGGCGATCCGCTGGTGGGCGTGGACCTGGGGCTGGCGCTGCAGGTCGGGCACCTGGATACCGCCGGCATGATTCTGATGAGCTGTGAAACCCTGGAGGAGGCGCTGGAGTCGCTGCTCGACTACCACCCGATTGTCGGCGAGGGCGGCGCCTTTCAGGTGGTCCGCGACCAGCATTACTGCGAGATTCGCTATCAGCCGCTGTACCGGACACGGCGGCCCACGCGGGTGGAGGCGGTGATGGCCAGCACGCTCAACCTGACGCGCTGGAGCACCGGTGGCGCCTTTCGCCCGGCATACCTCCGGCTCAGCCACGACGCCCAGGACCCGCCCTCGCGCTACCAGGAGAAGCTGGCTCTGCCGGTGCACTTCAACAGCGGCGACAACGCCCTGGTGTTCGGGGTGGACCAGCTGGCGCTGCCGCTGATCCACGCCAACCCGGCGCTGTGCCGGCACCTGCGCGGCCTGGCCGACGACCTGCTGGCACGCCTGGACAGCCAGTCCCTGGGCGCCCGGGTGAGCACCCTGATCCGCGATCACCCGCGCTGGGGCAAGGAACGCATCGCCGAGCAACTGGGCATGAGCGGCCGCCACCTGATCCGCAAGCTGGCCGACGAAGGCACCAGCTTCAAGCTGTTACGGGATACCTTACTGCAGGAGTTGGCGGAACAGGCCCTGGCCGCCGGCGCCCGCACCGGTGAGATCGCCGAGGACCTGGGCTTTTCCGACGAAAGCGCCTTCGCCAAGGCGTTCAAGCGCTGGACCGGCAGCACGCCGGCCCGTTTCCGCGCCAGCCGTTAGACGGCGGCGAGCGCCTGGTCGATATCGGCGAGGATGTCGTCGATGTGCTCGATGCCCACGGAAAGACGCACCAGGTCGGCACTGACCCCGGCGGTCTTCAATTCCGCTTCATCCAGCTGACGGTGGGTGGTGGTGGCCGGGTGACAGGCCAGCGACTTGGCGTCGCCGATATTCACCAGGCGCTTGATCAGCAACAGCGCGTCAATGAAGCGGGCCCCGGCGTCGCGGCCGCCTTCAATGCCGAAACTCAGGATCGAGGCGGGCACGCCGCCGTCCATATAACGCTGCGCCAGGTGATAGTCCTGATCGCTGTCCAGGCCGGCGAAGTTCACCCAGGCCACCTTGTCGTGGTCCCGCAGGTAGCGGGCCACCGCCAGGCCATTCTCGCAATGACGTTCCATGCGCAGCCCCAGGGTCTCGATACCCTGAAGAATCAGGAAGGCGTTCATCGGCGACAGGGCCGCGCCCATGTTGCGCAACGGCACCACGCGGGCGCGGCCGATAAACGCCGCCTCCCCCATGGCTTCGGCATAGATCACACCGTGATAGCTGGGGTCCGGCTCATTGAATTGCGGAAAGCGGGGATTGTCCTTCCAGGGAAAACGCCCGGAATCGACGATCGCCCCGCCCACGGTGGTGCCGTGGCCGCCCATGTATTTGGTCAGGGAATGCACCACGATATCGGCGCCGTGCTCGAACGGCCGGCACAGCGCCGGCGTCGCCACGGTGTTGTCGACGATCAGCGGCACGCCGGCGTCGTGGGCGACCTTGGCGAGCGCCGCCAGATCAACGATGTTGCCAGCGGGATTGCCGATCGACTCGCAGAACACCGCTTTGGTGCGCTCATCAATGGCGGCGGCCATGGCCGCGGTGTCGCGGCCGTCCGCCATGCGCACGTCGATGCCCATGGTCGGCAAAGTGTGGGCGAACAGATTATAGGTGCCGCCGTAGAGCTGGCTCACCGAGACAATGTTGTCGCCGGCGCGGGCCAGGGTTTGGATCGCCGCGGTGGTGGCGGCCATGC
This sequence comes from uncultured Alcanivorax sp., assembly GCA_964556345.1. GTDB lineage: Bacteria > Pseudomonadota > Gammaproteobacteria > Pseudomonadales > Alcanivoracaceae > Alloalcanivorax. The sequence continues at coordinate 45,622 of CAZKWA010000001.1, read as the reverse complement.
CCGAGGCCATCGCCAGGGCGCCGATGCCCCCTTCCAACTGGGCGACCCGCTCTTCGAGCACCGCGTTGGTGGGGTTCATGATGCGCGTGTAAATATTGCCCGGCACCTTCAGGTCGAACAGGTCCGCGCCGTGCTGGGTGTCGTCAAAGTAGTAGCTGGTGGTCTGATAAATCGGCACCGCCACCGCGTGGGTTTCCGGATCGCCGGCGAACCCGCCGTGAATCGCTATGGTTTCTTTTTTCATGGTGTTCTCGCTGTTCCTCGCAAATGTCTGATGGTTAGCGCAACGGCGGCTCGGGCCAGAAATCAAACTGGGCGGGCACCTCGTTGAGGTCGGTGTCGAAGACCGGGTCCCGTTTTTCCAGGAAGGCGGTGAAGCCGTCCTTGCCGTCCCAGAATTCGTTGGCGCGGTAGATCATTCTTGATTCCACCGCGTGGGCCTGCATCGGGTGATCGAAGGTGGGGTTACGCCACAGCATCTGCTTGGCCAGCGCCACCGACACCGGCGAGCTTTTCGCGATCAGCTTGCGGGCCAGCGCCAGGGCGGCGTCGAGCACCTCTTCCTTGCCGTGCAGGCTGCGGAACAGGCCCGCCTCCAAGCCTTCCTCGGCGAGAAAAATATCGCCGCCGTAGACCCACTCCAGCGCTTTTTGCATGCCCACGGCGCGGGGCAGGAACCAGGTGGAGCAGGCTTCCGGCGTCAGCCCGCGCTGGCTGAACACGAAACCGATCTTGGCGCCCTCGGCGGCGAGCCGGAAATCCATCGGCAGGGTCATGGTGATGCCCACGCCCACGGCCGCGCCGTTGAGCGCGCCGATCACCGGCTTGCGGCAATTGAAAATCGCCAGCGAGACTTCGCCGCCGGAATCACGGATGGTGTCCACCGGCGGCTCTTCGCCTTCGGCGTGGTCGTAGCCGAACACATGGCCGCCGTCTTCCGGCTGCATTTCCATGCCGGCGCAAAAGGCGCGGCCGGCGCCGGTCACCACCACCGCGCGCACCTGGTTGTCGCGGTCCGCTTCGCCGAACGCCCGCACCAGTTCGTCTTTCATGCGCAGCGTGAACGCGTTCATGCGGTCGGGACGGTTCAGGGTGATGGTAAGAATATTATCCGCCAGCTCGGTGCGGATGTGCTGGTACTCCATGATGACTCCCGGTTTTTATTGATCGTGAAGGCGGGGCTCGTCGAGGTGCTCCACCTGAATGGGGAAGGCCCTAGCATAGCGGGAAGGCAGGGTGTCGAACATGGCGCGCAGGGTGCGGTTAAGGTGGGGCTGATCGTAGAAGCCGGCGGCCAGCGCCAGATCGGTGAGGCTCATGCCGTCGCGCCACAGGGTGAGCGCGCGCTGGCATTTCAGATGCAGTTGGAAGCGCTTCAGATTCACGCCCAGCTCTTCACGGAACAGGTGCCGGAACCGGGATTCCGACAGCCCCACCGCCTCGGCCAGGGCCGCGCCGCCCAGGGCGGCGCCGTCACCCCGGCGCAGGGCGCGGCAGGCGAGCACCACGCGGGGGTCCAGTGGGCGCGGTTCGCCGGCCTCCAGGGCGGCGCGGGCGGCCAGCGCCGCGGACGCCGACGGCGCGGCGGCCAGGTCGTTCAGCCGTGCCTGGAAACGGGGATGCGCGGCAAGGGGAAATTCACCGCCCGGCCCCTGCAACCGCAGGGCCCGCCAGGCGCGATGGTCCGGATCCAGGTGCAAAACCGCCACCGGACCGTCGCTGTCCAGCGCCTGGTCCACATCCGGCGCCGCCCAGACCGCCCTGGCGGTGATCCAGTGGCCGGCCAGTTGCACCCGGATCGGCTCACCGCCCAGGCTCACCAGTAACGAGGCCGCCACATGGCTGTGCGGGCGGTTATGCAGGTGCGGCGCCAGCATGCACCAGCCCCCTTCCCAGAGGAACAGGGGCGAGTGGGGGCGTGCTTCAGTCCCGGACACCGGCCGCCCGGCTCAGGAGGGGCGGCCGTGGCCCGGGGTGCGGCTGAGCCCCAGCTTGTAGGCCAATTCCAGGCTGACGAACACCGGGCCCACCAGCAGGAACACCAGGTCATCGGTGAAGGACGGCTTCTTGCCCTCCACCTTGTGGCCCCAGACCTGCACCGCCCAGGCCACCAGCCACACCACCAGGGCGCTCCAGCCCAGTGACAAGGCACTGCGATCGACCAGCGTGACCACCGCGATGGACACCGTCAGCCAGCCCAGCATCAGCAAGGAAACGCCCATCGAGAGCCGCAGGTAGAACGGCATGCACAGCACCGCCAGCAGGGTGCCGCCGTTGACCCAATAGGCCGCCGCGCCTTCCAGGCCCAGCCACTGGCCGATGGGAATCAGCCAGAACAGCCCGAGCGTGGAGACGAAAATCGCCGGCACACAGAAAATGTGGACCCACTGGTTCACCGGGTGGCGATGACTGTCGCCGTAGTCGTGCAGAAAAGTCGACAAATCACGCATGACAACACTCCTCTTGTTGTTTTAGGCACACTAGCGACCGGGGCGCCGGCAAACTTGTATGTAGCGGCTGGCGTCCCAGCGGCTGGCGTCCCAGCGGCTGGCGACCCAGCGGCTGGCGCTCAGTCGCCCCGGCGGCTGTCGTTCAACGCCTGCAGCACCGCCCGGCGGGTGAGCAGCCCCACCAGCCGGTCGGCGCCGTCCAGCACCGGGTAGATTTTCGGCTTTTGTTTGACCATCAGGCCGGCCACATCGACCACCGAATCGTCCTCGCGCACGGTGAGCGGCTGGTTGTGCATCAACTCTTCCACGCGCAAGGAGCCTTCCTGGTGATAGCTGGACACCAGCAGATGGCTCAGACAGTCCTGCTCGGAAACGAAACCGATCACCCGGTGGTCGCCGTCGATCACCGGCAGGCCGGTGTAGCGCCCGTTCAGCAACGCCGCCACCACCGCCGTCATTTCAGTGCCCACCACCAGGGACGGCGGGTGCCGCACCATCAGATCCTTGACCACTAATGAAGCCATTCCCCTCTCTCCTTGTTTCCACCGCGATCATCACGTCCGTACCCTGACTATACACCGCCGGGGAGCGCTTCCCCCAGTGCCTCGGGGCGGGCGCGGATGACGCCCGCGCAAGGCGTCCCTACAATGACGCCAGGCCATCAAAAAGGAATACACCATGGGGTTTTCGCGGCGGCACCGGTTTTTTTGCGTCTTTGTGGCGCTATGGGTCACCGGTCCCGCGCTCGCCGCCAGCGAGGCCCTGTGCCAGCGCGAGCAGGCCGCGCTGAACCAGTGGCGTGAGGGCAATGAGCGGCTGGAGCAGCACCTTGAGCACCTGGACGCGGCACTGGCCGGCGAGCCGGTGGCGCCGGCCGAGCTCACCGACGCGCTCGGGGCGGCGGCGACGGGGGCCGCCCCGCCCCGGCCGCGGCGACCGGACGCCATGGTGCCCGGCTGCGATGCCCTGGCGGCGGATTTCCAACGGGTGCATGAGCGCACCCTGCTGCTGATGGAACAACGCCGCGAGCGGCGTCTGCGGTGGTTCCGGTTGCCCGTCGAACAGCGCCACGCCCTGGCCACCTGGCACGCGCTCTATCAAAATCTGGCCGGCGCCCCGGCCCCGGGCGGCTCCGACGATTACCTGCGCGAGCGCCTCGCCGGCCTGATCGCGCTGACACCGCTGCTGCGCCGCGATCCGGCCGCCGCCATCGCGGCGCTGGACCGGCTGGGGCGGCGGCCCGTCACCCCGCCCTGGCTGAGCGCGGCGGACCCCGACCAGGAAATCCTTTGGCGCCGCCAGAGCAGCGACGCACAGCGGCAGGTGCTGGCGTTGCGGGCCAGCCTGTGGCGCGAGACCGGCAGCCTGACGCTGCTGGCGGCACAGGGCGGCCTGCCGGCCGCGCTGGCGGTGATCGACCTGGAGACCGGGCTGGCGCTGGACCGTCTCTATCAGGCCCTGCAACGGACCTTCCGGGAGTGGCGCCTGAACGGCGAGATGCGCCGCTATCTGCCGTTGCTCAGCAACGCCCTGGCGCTGTTGCTGGGTGTCGCCCTGTTCGCCGTTCTGATCCGCCTCAGCCGACGCGGCAAAACCGCCCTGCTGTCGTTGCACGCCCGGATCATGGAGCGCAGCGGCCAGCGTCGCTGGGTATGGAACCTCAGCCGGCTGGTGGCGGGGCTGGCACCACTGCTGCCCTGGCTGCTGCCCTGGTTCGCCCTGGACCTGGTGGAACCGGCGTTGCAGGCGCCGTCCACCCGTTTGCTGCTGTGGCTGGTGCCGGTGGCGCGCCTTTACGTGGTGTTCGGCCTGACCTGGCTGATCGGCGAATGGCTGGTGCTGCGCGTGGCCCAGGGGGCCGGCGCCTACCTGAACGGCGACCAGGCGGCGCGGGTCAGCCAGCAGGCCCGGCGCGTGGCGCTCTGGCTGTTACCGCCCTGGGGGCTGTTTCTGGCGGTGGACCAATTGCTCGGCGGCGGCCTGTTGTACAGCGTCACCGCACTGCTGCTGGGGCTGGCGATCTACGCCGCCACCGGCCGGCTGCTGGCGCAGCGCGACGAGGACTATCTGGTGTGTCTGCAGACCATTTTGCCGTCGCGGCTCGACCCGCTGGCCGCCCGGTTGCTGCACAGGCGCCTGTTCCCCTGGACCGCGCCCTTGCTGCTGCCGGTGGCGCTGGTCTATTTCGTGCTGCGCTACCTGGACCAACTGCTGGCGGGGGCGGACTGGTACCTGCGCCTCAAGGCGCGCTGGTTCCGGATGCGCGCGCAAAGCGGTGACGAGGATGAAAAGCCCGACGACGACACCCGCCCCGCCCGCGAATACCAGCAATGGTTCGACGCCGATGTACCCGGCGACGAGCCGGCGCCCTTTATCGATACCGGGCTCACCGAGGCCATGCTCAAGGCCATCCAGCGCTGGCGCGAAGACAAGACCGACGAGAATACCCTGCTGGTGGCCGGCGAAAAGGGCAGCGGCAAAAGCATGGCCGCGCGCCGTCTCACCCGTGGCCTGGAGAAAGACGACGCGGGCCTGCGGGTGGTGTCGGTGACGGTCCCGCCGAAAACGCTAACCCCGGAAGCGGTCACGGCGCTGATCGCCGAGGCCCTGGAGGAAACGCTGGAGGAAGGCCCCGCCAGCCTGGTGAAGAACGACGAGCAACGCCGCCCCACCCTGCTGGTGCTGGACGAAGCGCAGAATTTCTTTCTCGCCAGAATCGGCGGTCTCGAGGGCTGGCGCACCCTGCTGCGGCTGACCAATGCGCGCCTGGACAACCTGTTCTGGCTGGTGCAGCTCAACAACCAGAGCTGGGCGTATCTGTGCAATGTGTTCGGCCGCGAGTATCAGTTCCGCAACGTGGTGCGCGTGAAACGCTGGAACCAGAGCGAAATCCGTTCCCTGATTTTGTCCCGCCACCATCTGTCCGGGCAGACCCTGCGTTACGACGAGGTGCTGCTGTCTTCCCGGGGCCCGGAGGCGGGCAATATGCGCAACGCCGAGCAACGCTATTTCAGCCTGCTTTGGGACGCCTGCCGCGGCAACCCGATGGCGGCGCTGAGGCTGTGGCTCAGCTCGGTGACGGTGAGCCGGCGCGAGGTACTGGTGGGGCTGCCGGCGACGCCCCAGGGCGCGGCGGTGGAGAAGTCCGGTGAGAACCTGCTGTTCGTGTACGCCGCCATCGCCACCCATGAAAATCTGTCCAGCGGCGAAATCGTGGCCGCCACCGACCTGCCGGAGAACGTGGTGCGCTACGCGCTGAAAGCGGGCTTCGACGCCGGTTTTATCCGCCAGGGCGAAGACGGCCGTTACCGGATGGTGCCGCTGTGGTACCACACCGTGATCAACCATCTGACCAGGAAGAATCTACTCCATGAATGAAAGCGGCGATGTGGTCAGTGATCTGGCGGTGGTGGTGGACCTGTTCAACGCCTACGCCATTCTCCTGCTGGTGGCCGGCGGCTTCTGTTTATGGGCGCTGAACTGGGGCATCCGCAAGGTCAGCGGCTCACTGATGGACAAGGTCCCCGCGCGCCGCTTCCTGATTCTGCAGATCACGACGCTGATCGGGTTTCTGCTCTACACCCTGGGTACCGGCGCGCTGATCGTCGGCGTGCTCGATCCGCCGCGCGAATTCATGCTGGCGGCGGCCGGTTCCCTCGCGGTGGCCCTGGGCTTTGCCCTCAAGGACGTGGCGGCCTCCCTGGTGGCCGGCCTGCTGTTGCTGTTCGACCGCCCTTTCCAGGTGGGTGATCGCATCACCTTCGGCGACACCTATGGCGAGATCGTCGCCATAGGCCTGCGCACCGTGCGCGTGCAAACCCTGGACGATAACCTGGTGACGATTCCCAACGCCCGCTTCATCACCGACGTGGTGGCGTCGGGCAACGCCGGCGAGCTGGACATGATGGTGGTCACCGACTTCCACGTGTCGGTGCAGGCGGATCTGGAAGTGGTGCGCGGCATCATCGAGGAGGTGATCGTCACCAGCCGCTACGCCTATCTGAAAAAGCCGGTGACCTTCGCCATCGAAGAAGTGGAAATCGGTAACGCGCTGGCGGTGCGGTTCCGGTCCAAGGCCTATGTGCTGGACGTGCGCTACGAAAAAGCGTTTCAGAGCGATGTGGTGCTGCGGGTTACCGCGCTGTTCCGCGACCGGGGCGTGCCCCGGCCACGGATACTGCGCGACTGAACGCGGCGCTAGCGGGGCGGCGCCAGCTCGGGGCGGTCCAGCATCTCCGCCAGTCGCGACAGGGCGTGCTCACGCACCGCGCGGCTGTCTTTCTTCTCGGGATGGAACGACGGCTTGTAGTAAGCGATATAAGAACGGCCCAGCCGGCGCAGCCAGCCCGGGCGGCCGAGCAACCAATTCAGTCCGTTTCCCACCGAGCGCAGATCGCGCTTGTCGTCCATGCCCTGGCGCAGCTGAATGTAGTGAAAAATGGTGAAGCCGATGAACTCCACCGTGGTCAGCGCCATCTCCGAAGTGCGCACCCAGTAGCTGCCCACCTGGTCGGCGTACACGTCGAACGCCACCGCCTTGTGCTCGCTTTCCTCGATGGCGTGCCACAGCCACAGCGGCAGCATGCGCTCGTCCATGCCCTCCAGGAACTCGGGCTCCTCAAGCATTAATTCAGCGAGCATGGCGGTGAAGTGTTCCAGGGCACAGGTTTTGGCGAGCTGCCGTTCCGGGGAGAACTTCTTGGCGATCCACTTCATGCCCTCATGGACATAATCGTGCACCTTCTGGGTGGGCACGCCCTTGCTCTCCATGAAGGTGTTGAACCGCTCGTGCTCATTGCCGTGGTGCGCCTCCTGACCGATGAACCCCTTGACCCGCTCACGCAGCTCCGGATCGGTAATACGCTTTTGATAGTGGCGCACCGAGCGCACGAAGAAGCGCTCGCCTTCCGGAAAGGTGCAGGACAAGGCGGTCAGCAAAATGGTCTTGAACTGATCGCCGTCAAACCAGTAGCGGGGCATGTCCGGATCAAACTGGAAATCCATGCGCCGGGGCTGGATGTCACTGCCGTTCGTGCGGCGCGGCTCGTTCGGTGAAACCGGGGCTTTAGCGTTCATGGCAATGGCCTTCCCTGTTGTGATGATCGCCGAAGCCAACGGCGATCCACTGGAATCTTGGATACTGGCCGTCAATATGGGCCAGCGTGGCCGTTACACTCCAGGGCCGGTTGTGCCATTTTTTTAGTCGTGGGTGGCCCGCCCGGAGACCGGACCGATCGCAGCTAAAAGGCGCTGAACCATAAAAAAAGGCCGGCGGGGAGCCGGCCAATTGGGGAAGATCATGGCGCGGGGCGAACCCGCGCCCGGGGCACGTCCTTGTGCCCGGGGTGGAGCATTACGGTGAGCGCGTAATGGGGTTCAGGCGGTGGCTTTAAGCCACTCGGACAGTTCGTCGGCGCCGCCGATGCGCTGGCCTTCGATGTACACCTGCGGGGTGGTGCCGGCGCCGGTGACGGCGGCCAGGGTGCTGTAACTCAAGCCGCGATTGCCCAGCTCGATTTCCTCGAACTTGAAGCCGGCGTCGCGCAGTTCGCGCTTGGCGCGGGCGCAGTGCGGGCAGCCCGGCTTGGTGAAGATCGTCACACGCTGGGGCAGCGACGCTTCGCCGTTGATGTGGGTCAGCATGGTGTCGGCGTCGGACACTTCGAACGGGTCGCCGGGCTTCTCCGGCTCGATGAACATTTTCTCGATCACGCCGTCTTTCACCAGCATGGAATAGCGCCAGCTGCGCGGGCCGAAGCCCAGATCCTGTTTGCCGACCAGCATGCCCATTTTCTCGGTGAACTCGCCGTTGCCATCCGGAATGAAACGGATGTTGTTGGCGTCCTGGTCACCGGCCCAGGCGTTCATCACGAAGCCGTCGTTCACGGACAGACAAACGATTTCATCCACGCCGTTGGCTTTGAACACCGGCGCCAGCTCGTTATAGCGGGGCAGGTGCGTGGAGGAACAGGTGGGCGTGAACGCCCCGGGCAGGGCGAACACCACCACGGTTTTTCCCGCGAACAGATCATCGGTGGTGACGTCCTTCCATTCGTTGCCTTCGCGGGTGCGGAAGGTGACGTCGGGTACTTTCTCGCCTTCACGATTCTCTAACATTGATTACATCCTCCTGTTCTGTGCATCGGAATAGGGCTGACTGTTGAGCGCATGATAGAGGCCACCTGGCAATCAACAAAACGGATAGTCTCTATTTCGTAAATAGCCTGGCACTATTAGTCGCCCAGATGGGCGGACAACATCCAGGCCGCCTTCTCGTGGATTTCGATGCGCTCGCTGGCGATCGCCGCCGTGCCCTCGTCCTCATGGCTGGCGGCCAGTTTGAGCACCTTGTTGGCACGCTCCGCCACGATGCGGTGATCGGCGGTGAGGGTCTTCAGCATTTCCGTGGCGTCCGGCTCGCCTTCCGCGTCCTTCACGGACGAGAGACGGGCGAAGGCCGCGTAGCTGCCCGGCGCTTTGTCGCCCAGCGCGCGAATACGCTCGGCGATGGTATCCACCGCCGTGGCCAGCTCCGTGTACTGCTGCTCGAACAGCAGGTGCAGGCTGTGGAACATCGGACCGGTGACGTTCCAATGGTAGTTATGGGTCTTCAAGTAGAGGGTGTAGCTCTCCGCGAGCAGTTTGCTCAGTTCCTGGGAGACGTCTTTGCTGTGTTCGATCATAGTGCTCTCCTTTGCGGTGAATTCGGGGTAAGTTAAAAGCCGCGATTCCTTTTGAAACCACCCAATTTGGATAGTTATCAGGCTAAGGACCCGCTACCGGACAAGCGAACTCATTTTCGGTATAACCGTTATAGATTCATGCAATCGACGCAAGGTCATCGATAGAATGAGAGACACCCCGGTCTTTACAAAACGGACAACCCTTGGCCATGATGCGCTCTCCCAGTGAACGGCGGGTTAATGATCAAGGAACGTGCATGACACCACCTTCAGCCGCCACACAGGCGGATTACCCCCTGGTCGAAGAGATCATTAACAGCCTGACCCATGCCGTCGGGCTGATCCTGAGTATCGCCGGCACCGCGGTTCTGGTGGCTTCGGCCAGTGTCATGGGGGATCCCTGGAAGATCGTCTCGTTCAGCGTCTTCGGCGCCAGCCTGGCGCTGCTTTACGGCGCCAGCATGCTTTACCACGGCAGCCGCCAACCGCACTGGCGGGCGATCTACAAGATGCTGGACCACTGCGCCATTTTCGCCTTGATCGCGGGCACCTATACGCCCTTTTTGCTGGTCAATATGCGCGGCACCGTGGGCTGGACTCTGTTCGGGGTCATCTGGGGGCTGGCGCTTGCCGGGATCGTTCTGAAAATCCTGTTCGGCAACCGCTACAAGCTGGTTCGGGTGGGCATCTACCTGGCCATGGGTTGGCTGGTGATGTTCGCGTCCGGGGAATTAATAGACAGCGTCAACCCGCTGGGTTTCTGGCTGTTGCTGGCCGGCGGCATTACCTATACCGCCGGCGTGGTCTTTTACCTGGCCGACCGCCTGCCCTTCAACCACGCCATCTGGCATCTGTTCGTGGTGGGCGGCAGTGTTTGCCACTTCTACTCTATTTACTACGCGGTTCTGCCCGCCTGAGCCCCTTCAGAGCAGCGCTTCGATGTCATCGGCGAGCTTTTCCGGCTTGTCCTTGGGGGCGTAGCGCTTGACCACCTTGCCGTCGCGGTCCACCAGAAACTTGGTGAAGTTCCATTTGATGGCTTCGGTACCCAGCAGCCCCGGCGATTCCGACTTCAGGTACTTGAACACCGGATGCGCGTTGTCGCCGTTCACGTCCACTTTCTCGAACATGGGAAAGGACACGCCGTAGTTTTTCTCGCAGAAGGCGCCGATTTCCGAAGCCTCGCCGGGCTCCTGGCGGCCGAACTGATTGCAGGGAAAGCCGAGCACTTCCAGCCCCCGGTCGGCGAAGTTCGCGTACAGCTTCTGCAGCCCTTCGTACTGCGGCGTGAAACCGCATTTGCTGGCGGTGTTCACCACCAGCAAGACCTTACCTTTGTAATCGGCGAGCGACTTTTCCTCGCCGTTGAGGGTGCGTGCCTGGTAATCGTAGATACTCATGGGCGTCTCCCTTGGGTTGAACGGCGCCCGCGTCAAGGCGCCGGAAAGCAGCGCGTCCGCCAGGCCTCGCTCAAGGCCTGGTAGTCGAACACTCGCGCCGATCCGCCATTCAACGTCACGGAAACGGTACCGGCAACCCCATCATAGACCACCCGGGCGCTATTGCCCGCATCGTCCGCCATGGTCAGGCCACCGGAGACGATGTACTGGGTGTCGCCGAACAACAGCAGATCCGAGTTGGCGTCGTCGGGCACATCGACGGTCAGCGGCTGGCTGGTTTCCACCCGGAAGCGGCCCCCCGGGCAATCACCGCCCAGCGGCTCGCCGGAAGCATCCAGCAGACGGCGACCGTAAAAGCCCTGATAGCTTTCTTCCCGGTACCGCGAGGCGGGGCGATCATCGATCGCCTGAAAGCGCATTACGAAGCGCTCGCCGGCGCCTGTGCCGGTCTGCAGGTCATAGCCGATGCCGTTGCTGCCGCCGCTGCGCATGCGGCTGACCTGATACAGCTCGGTGGCGCCGCCGCCATCGCCCAGCTGGCTGTCCTGGGCGGCGCCCCGCTCCATGCGAACATGGCCGTCCCAATAACGGGACCACTCCATGCCCAGGCCGCCCCCGGTGCGCAGCGTCACGGTGAAGGGGGCATCCAGACCGGTGCCGGAGCGCTCATAGCCGACGAACACTTCGGCGCTGCCCGGGTCGCCACTGCCCTCGCCGCTCAACGGGTAGGCAATACGGCGTTCGCCGTCGGTATGGGTTTCGGCGAACGAGGACGGGCTGTCCAGATCGCCTTCCTGGCAGCTCTGGTCATCGCTGGCCACCATGTCGAACACGCCGCCATTGTAGGGTGACCCCACGTCTTCCTCGGTGCGGGAAAGAAATTCGACGCGGCCGCCGTCCCCGCAGGGCCGGGTTTGAAGGACACGGCTGTCCCCCACATCGCCCACCGAACCGAACAGCGCCAGCCCGGAGGCGGTGAGCCCCACGGTGTCGCCGTAGGTGGAGCCGGGCGCCATCAGGGCCACGGTTTCCGCGCTGTCGAAGGTGGCGGGGGGCACCTCGGTCAGGGTCCGTGGCAGGGCACCGCCGCCGTCCCCATCGTTGCCGGGCGCGGGTCCACCGCCGCCACCACCACTGCCGCCGCCACAGGCGGCGAGCACGGCGGCCAGGGTCAGGGCGAGACCGGCCCGGGCCGGCGCGCGATCAAACCGAATCCTTTTCATCGTCTTGCTCTCCTTGGGGCTGGGTGGCGCCGTCCGCGGCCGTGGCCGGGGAGGAAGGCGCCGGGGAAGGGTCCGCCTGGGGATCGGGGGTTTCCGGGGGCCGCCGTTGCAGGCGCAGATCCACCCGCCGCCATTGGCGGCCGGCTTCCCCCGGCGGCGGCACCCGCACCTGGCCACCGAGGTTGGCGATCCGGTCACCGGCGGCGCCGGCGTGATCGGCGAGCCAGCCGGCGACCCGGTCGGCCCGCTCCCGGGCCAGGGCCCGGTTGCTTTCGCGCGCGCCGTCGCCGCTGTCGTCACCGGCGCCGTCGGCGTAGCCGGTGATCTCGGCGCGCAGATCCTCCTGCTCGCTCAGGGCGGTGGCCACGCGGTCCACGCGCAACAGGTCCGCCAGGGTCAGCCGGCTGTCGTTGAGGGCGAAGAAGAGACGCTGCTCACCGGGCTCCGCGGCCAGGCTGCGCACCTCGGTGAGACGGGCGTTCTCCAGGCTCACGGCGACGCTGCGCGGCAGGTCGTCCACCTCGTTGACGTACACCGCCACATAATCGCCACGGTCGGCGTCGCGGCCCCGGTGGGCGAGCAGATAATGCTGGGTGTCGTTGCCGCCGATCACGCCGTCGCCGACCATTAGCCGCCAGCCGGCGGCGTCGCCGCATTCCGCGCGGTGACACTCGAACGTCACCCGGTAGCCGGCGGCGGTGAGCCGCTGGCGATAGTGATCGATGATGCTCAGGTCGCTGTCCGCCGGCGGGTGATCAAGCACCGCCCGACGCATCCGCCCGACCACCCGGATCTCGCCGCCGGAGGCGTAGCCCTGCCGGGTTTCCCCGTCCAGGTAGCGCACCGGCGCGCTTTGCAGCACGACGTCGGCGCGCGACTGGTAGACACGATCCATGAGCGTTTCGTGATTGAACAGGGCCGGCGCCTGCAGGGCCTTCACGGCACCGGCCAGGGCCATCAACGCCAGAGCCGGCAGGATTCGCTTGATCATGCTTTACCTCAGATTCTTGCAGTTGGTATTTCGTAGCGGATTGCCCTCGCAGCGCACCGGCGATTGCATGCGCACCACGGCGTGACTGGACAGCGGGAAGTAGTAGCTGCCCTCGGTGGCGCGCAGCAGGCTGCAGCGGCGCCAGTCGCTGGAATTGATCAGGCCGCTCAGGTTGACCGCCTCCCAGACCAGCGTGTTGATCACCGGCACCTTCATTTCCTGGCACCAGACCGCGCGCACTTTGAGCAGGTTGGCGTCCTGCACATTGATCTTGCGGCCGTTCACATCCACCAGGTTGGTGGGCCGCTGGGAAAGGTTGTCATTGGGGATTTCGTAATAACGCGCGTCGGCGCGCACTTCCCGGTAATCCCCCCCGTTGGGGCAACCGTGCCGGCCACAATCCTTGACCAGACGCCAGGCCGGCCGGGCCAGCTCCCGGAAATCGGCGGCGGTGGGAGAAACCACTTCCACCTTGGCGATCGGATGAACGGCGCTGCCATAGAGCCGGCCCAGCGCCTCGCGGCGCACTGTGTACTCGGCCAGCCCTGGGGATTCACCGGGCGGCACCGCGTACAGGGTGGGCACCATGCTGCGCGCCAGTTCCTCTTTCATGTCGCTGGTGTAGGCGTGATGCAGGCTGCCGGCGCGCGCGGCCCGAAAGGTGGCGTCGTTGAGGGTGGCCTTGGCGCGGTACATCAGCCCCAGCTGCAGAATCGCCAGCAACAGCGGGATGCCCCAGGCAAAGGTGATCAGCATCTCCGCCAGGGCCTGGCCCCGCTGGTCGCGCCGCCGCGACCTCACCGCGGTTCCCCACCGTCGGCGGTGAGCGCGCTCACCAGCCGCTCGCGCAGGGCGCTCAGGCGCCGCTGGTCGGCGGGCCGGTCGGCGAAGCGTTGTTCCGCCTCGGCCAGGGTGCGCAGCGACTGACGGGTACGCACCAGGGCCAGGTTGTACCAGGCCCGGGCCTGGTCCGGGTCCAGGTCCAGGCAGCGCTCGTACATGGTGATGGCCGCATCGAGCTGACCGCTGCGGGCGTAGATGTTGCCCAGGCGGAACCAGCCCTGGTACAGCTCCGGGTTGTCGTTGACCAGCTCCCGGTAGTAGGACTCGGCCTCCACGAACAGGCCGTCCGTGTAGGCCTGCTCCGCGCGGCGCAGCTTATCGCCGCTGCCGTCGCCATCGGCGGTCGGTGTGGTGGTGGCGCAGGCGCTAAGCAGCGCGGCCAGAATCAGCATCGGCCACAATCTGTACATGGCAGTTCTCCTCGATTCCCAGATCGGCGGCGGTGCCGGCGGCCAGCTCCAGCACCGAGCGGGCCCGCCAGACGGTGGCGGTGCGCCAGGGCTTGAGCCCGGCGCGCACGCGCAACACCCGGCCGTGCTCGTCGAGGAACACGGCATCAATGGCGAAGCGCATGAAAAACATATGGATGGATCGGCAGCGCGGGATCCACAGCGACTGGTCCGGTGCCAACCGGGCGCGCCCGATCAGGCCCACCAGCCGGCGGCGGTAATGATGGGCGGTTTCCACGCGCACCGGCGCGAGCCGGTCGTCGACGCGCAGTCTCATCGGAACACCTCCCAGAGCTTCATGGCGATGGGAAAGCCGATGATCAGGAAGGTGGTCGGGAAGATGAACGCCACCAGCGGCAGGATCAGCTTCACCGGCGCCTGCATGGCCAGCTTCTCGGCGAGCTGGAAGCGCTCGGTGCGACGCTGATCCGCCTGGCCCTTGAGCACATCGCCGACACTGGCGCCGGTGCGCTCGGCCTGCACCACGGCGTTGACGAAGGTCTGCACCGCGTCCACGTCGACCCGTTCGGCCATCAACCGCAGCGCATCGAAACGGCCCATGCCGGCGCGGATATCACGCATGACCTTGTTGAGCTCCGCTTTCATGGGCCCGTCCGGCCCCTTCTCCACGGAGTGGCGCACGGCGCCGGTGAAGTTGGCGCCGGCCTGAATGCTCATGGCCAGGTAATCCAGGAACACGGGCAACTGGCGGAGAATTTCCACGCGCCGTTTCTTGCGCTTCTCCCGGGCGTTCAAATACGGCAGGGCGAACCCCAGCAGGCCGGCCAGGCATACCCAGAGCGGGTCACTGTGACCCAGCATCAGCAAGCACAACCAGGCACCGAGCATGAACAACAGACCGGCGACGATCTGCACGCCCAGGAACTGCTGGGCATTCATCATGAAGCCCTGGCCGGACTGGGCCAGCAGACGATTGGTGCGGGCGATCTGCTCCACGCGCATCAGACTGCCCAGGTAATGGGCGAAGAACTCCACCAGCGGCCAGACCAGGCGCAGGGTGACCGGCAACGGATCCATGAACTCGCGGCCGTCGCGTTTCACCTCCTTGCGGGCGCGGTTGACGGCCACGAAGATGAGGAGGAAGGCCACCGGCAGCAGGGCCACGGCGATGACGGCGTAGAGGGCTCCGGACTCAAACATCGATGGACACTATTTTCTTGATGAACCAGAACCCGAGCAGCTCGAGCACCACCACCACCGCGCACACCGCCCAGCCGGCCATGGTGGTGAACAGCTTGTCCATGGCCTCCGGTTCGATCTGCGCGATGGCGAAGCCCACCGCCAGGGGCAGCAGCGCCATCACGTAACCCTGGGCCTTGCCCATGGCGGTGAGCGCCTTGATCTTGCCCTCGATCTCCAGCTTGCGACGCAGGGTCTCCGCCAACCGCGCCAGCACATCCGCCAGGCTGCCGCCCACCTCCCGGGCGATCTTCATGCCCGCGGTGAGCATGCGCAGGTCCTCGCCGGGCATGCGCTCGAGCATGTTGTCCAGGGCATCGTTGAAATCCACGCCCATCTTCAGCTCGCGCAGCAGCAGACCGAACTCCTGACGAATCGGCCCGGAGGATTCCTTGACCATCAGTTCCAGGGCGGACTGCAGATTGGAGCCAGCGCGCAGCATGGACGCCACCGACGCCATGCTGTCGGGCAGGGCATAGCTGAAGCTGCGCTCGCGGCGCGCGCGCAGCACCGAATAGACCATGCGCGGACAGGCGGCCAGCACCGCCGCCGCCAGCACGCTGACCAGCAGGTTGCCGGACATGGCCCAGATCAGAAACGCGGAGACCACCAGAATCCCCAGGTTGAACAGGAACAGCTTCTGGGGATCGATGAAGATGAACAGATCCTTGAGGTTGGCCTCGGCGCTCTCCCGAAAGCGTTCCTCGTAACGCACCGCCGCCTGGGTGAACAGGCGGTAGCCCATCAGCGCGAACAAGAACACGCTGATCGCCAGCAACAGTGCGAAAAGGAGGATGCTAAAAGTCATGCGCCTCTTCCTGGTTGCGGAACAGCTTCATGTCCACGTCGATGTGCCGCTCGCGCAGCTCCTCGACGAAATCCGGGATCGCGCCGGTGGCGACGAAATCGCCGCGTACCCGGCCTTCCTGGTCGTAGCCTTTCTGCTGGAAACGGTAGATCTCGGAAAGCTGGATCACGCCGCCTTCCAGGCCGGTCACCTCGGCCACGCTGGTGACCTTGCGGCTGCCGCAGGCGAAGCGGGTCTGCTGGACGATGATGTCCACGGCGGAGGCGATCTGCTCGCGAATGGCGTGCACCGGCAACTCCATGCCGGACATCAGCACCAGCACTTCCAGGCGCGAGATGCAGTCCCGGGGCGAGTTGGAGTGAATCGTGGTCAGCGAGCCGTCGTGGCCGGTATTCATGGCCTGCAGCATGTCCAGGGCCTCGCCGCCCCGGCACTCGCCCACCACGATGCGGTCCGGCCGCATACGCAGACAGTTTTTCACCAGATCACGAATGCTGATGGCGCCGCGGCCTTCCTGGTTGGCGGGCCGCGCTTCCAGGGACACCAGGTTAGGCTGGTAGAGTTTCAGCTCGGCGGCGTCCTCCACGGTGATGATGCGCTCGCTGTCGGGAATGAAGTTGGACAGCACGTTGAGCAGGGTGGTCTTGCCCGAGCCGGTACCGCCGGAGATCACCACGTTCTTGCGGCTGCGCACCGCCAGCTCCAGAAAAGCCACCATTTCATCGCTGAGCGAGCCGAACCGGCGCATGTGCTCGGCGGTCAGACGCTCCTTCATGAACTTCCGGATGGTGATGTTGGGCCCCTTGAGCGCCAGGGGCGGGATCACCGCGTTGACCCGGGACCCGTCCTTGAGGCGGGCGTCCACCATGGGGGAGCTTTCGTCGATACGCCGGCCCAGGGGGGAGACGATGCGCTCGATGGCGGAGATCACCGAGGTGTCGTCGGTGAAGGTCACCCGGGACTGGTTGAGCCGGCCGTTGCGTTCGTAGTAGATCTCGTCGCGGGCGTTGACCATGATCTCGGAGATGCTCTCGTCCGCCAGCAGCGGTTCCAACGGACCCAGGCCCACCGCCTCGGCGAGCACCTGGCGGGCCAGTTCCTCCTGGTCGATGTCCGCGTCGATGCCATCCTGGTCGCGGATGATCTTGCCGATGGCGGTGGCGGTGAAGTGGCGCAACTCCTGGTCGCTCATGTCCGCCACATTGACCCGGCGCAGGTCCATGTAGTCCACCAGGGAACGGCGAATGCGTTCACGCCAGTGCGTCACCCGGGCTTCGTGCTCCTGGGAGCGCGGGGTTTCATCCGGTTCGTAACGGTTGGAGACGGGCTCGTCCGGGGCCGCCGGGGCGCTGTTGGCGGCCGGCTTGCGCAGCTCCGAAGGGGTGTTCAGAAGACGGCAGTTGAGCCGGTAATCGCTGATCTCCACCACGTCTTCTTCGTTCAGAGGGCCGTACTCCTCCACCTTGCGGCCATTGACGCTGGTGCCGGTGCGGTGGCCCTGATCGATGACGTAGAGACCATCCTCACGGCATTGCAGACGCGCGTGCAGGTTGGCGACCTTCCAGCCGGCCATGGGCACCAGGCTTTCCTGGTCCTTGCCGAGCACGCACTCGGCGCGCTCGGACGTGTAACTGCCCACCAGGGTGCCTTTCTTGGTTTTGACCAGAACACTGAACATCGTCTACTCCATCAACAGGGCGTCGATTTCCATGTCCTTGCGAATCGACTCCACTTCGCCGCGTACCCGTTCCACCAGTTTCTGGTTAGTCTTTTCCTGGGCGTCGACGATGCGTGGCGTCACCATGATCAGCACCTCGCTTTCGTCGATACGGTCCTCGGTGGTGCTGAACAGCTTGCCCAGAATCGGGATGTCACCCAGGAAGGGCACTTTCTGGGTTTGTTTGGCCAGATTGCCGGACACCAGCCCCGAGACCACGATGGTGTCCTGGTCCTTGACGTTGATGGTGGTCAGCGCGCGGCGCACCAGCACGCCGGGCACGCCATTGACCTGGGTGGACAGATCGATATTGCTCACTTCCGCTTCCACCGTGGCCTTGATGTCGTCACCGGAGACCACCGGCATGATGTTGAGAATGATCCCGTACTCGCGGAAGGTGACGTCGATGAAGCCGTCCTGGTTGATCACCGGAATCGGGTAATCGCCACCGGAACGGAATTCCGCCTCCTCGCCGCTACGCGCCACCAGGCGGGGCGCGGACAGGATGCGCGCGTCGCCCACTTCCGCCAGCGCCTCGATGGTGGAGCCGATGCCGGTGGTAATGCCGAAATACTGCTGGGTGTCGTAGCTGTCGAAGCCGAAGTTGGCGTCTTCCAGTGCCTCGGAAATCTGGCTGGGCAGTTCGTTTTCGGCGCTGCTGAACACACCGAAGATCGGATTGGAGCTGGCCGCGGAATGCACCCCATAGGCCGGGCCGCCGATCTGATCGTCCCAGCGAATACCGAGACGCTGCAGATCCTGACGGCCGATCTCCACGATCTTCACGTCCATGCGCACCATCTCGGACACCTCGAAACCATCACCGCGCACCATGGTGATGGCGTTGGGCATTTCGTCGGCGAGCTGCTTGATGATGTCGATGAACTGTTCCTCGACGCGGCCCTTGAACACCACGTACTTGCCGACCTTCTCCACCTCCAGGCCATGGAACAGGGTGGCCAGTT
The DNA here is from genome assembly GCA_964556345.1 of uncultured Alcanivorax sp. Classification (GTDB taxonomy): domain Bacteria; phylum Pseudomonadota; class Gammaproteobacteria; order Pseudomonadales; family Alcanivoracaceae; genus Alloalcanivorax. The sequence goes on along the minus strand of CAZKWA010000001.1, from coordinate 26,893 downwards.
TCTTAGAGACACTGAGTTGACGATCCACCGGCAGACTGGAGACGGTGATCTCCAGGGTGTCCTTGCGGCCACCGCGCTTCCACACGGACACATTGGACACCCCCTCGGCGACACCGATCACCAACAGGGAACCGTCGTCGAGCACCTTGTAATTGAGTACATCGGGGCTGCCCACCGCCACGCGGGTGATGGTGCCCATGGAGAAGGAACGCGCCTCCCCGGCATACAGCTCCAGATAGCGGGTGTCCGCGGAGGCCAGCGACGACCAGAGGCCGGCCATCAACAGCGCCAGTACGATGCTACTTCTCATTGCTTTCACTCAGCGTCTCCGTATTCCATGCGCCTTCCGCCAACTGATAGACACGCCCCGCGTCGGCGGATTGTTTGTTCCAGTACCGGCGCTCCTGGTCGCCGGCGCGGTGGGTGGAGGCATTCAGTTGCCCCTGGCGGGCCTCGCCGCCGGCCAGCACTTCGATGCCGTCGCGGCCCTGGGCCTGGCCGTAGTTGGCCACCCGTTCGTCGTCCGGATGGCGCAGCAGGAAACTCAGTTGCCCGGCGGCCCGGGCGCGCAGCATCCTGGCCACGTCCTCCACCGGCACTCCCACGGTGATCGATGAGTAGGCCCGTCCCTCCTCGCCATAGCCCATGTCCGCCATGGTGCGCGGACCGGTGGCCAGCACCGTGACGTTGTCGAGCAACTTCTCCATATAGAAGGCGCCGCCGTCCTCGGCCACGCTCAACAGATCGATGTGATCGCCGGCCTGCAGCAGGCCTTCCGAGGAATCCACCGGGCTGGCGTCCACGGTGATGGCCCGCTCGCCGGGGCGCAGCAACTCCGAGAACGACCCGACCCCCTGCATGCCAGCGATAAAGGCGGAAATCAGGGCGGTGCCTTCCTTCATGGGCATCCTCAGGCGCAAACCGGATACGGCGTCGTACTGGCCAACGCTGATGGCGCCGGAGGGCACGAACTCGCGGGGAATCTCGCGGATCGCCATGGTGCTGCCGTCCACTGGATCGCCGGGATACAGATCCCGGGAGGCCACCACCACCTGCACCGGCTCCCTCTGCCGGGCCAGCTCGCTGCGGATCGAGGCTTCGCGGTTTTCCAGATAGGTGAGACCCAGCCAGCCGGCGAGTACCGCCAGGGCAATGGCCACCACCAGCATGATGATTGCGGTGTATTTCTTCATTCGTTCATGAAACCCGTTAGCCAGGGACCGACATGGCCCAGATGTACGATTCTTGATTGGCCTGGAACGCCTGCATCAGCAGGCCGATGGCACTCTCGCCACCGAACACCGGCGCGAAAAGGGCGCCGACCACAAACACCCCGCCGACCAGATACTCCGCGTAGGCCTGACCTTTCTGGCGTTTTTTCATCGGCGTACCTCCACGGTCATGACGTTGACGTTACGGCCCTGACGTTTAATCAGGATGTCCATTTCGCGACCCTCCTTGGCCAGGCTGATGCTGGCACCGCGGCGGGATTGATCCAGGTTCTTGCGTACCGTCTTCCAGTGATGGCTGCGGTAGTGGTTGAGGTAGTAGTTGTAGTTGCTGCCCACCGAATGCTGATTGCGAAGAATCACCGTTCGCGAGGGCCGGCCGGCGTCCTCGGCGGTGATATCGCTGATCACTTCGCTGCGCGGCAGAGCCGGCACGCCTTCGCCCGGCGGCGCCGAGGTCCGCAGGTCGGCGATCCGGCTGACCCCCACCTGGGCGTAGGTGCGGCCACCGAGATCGGTGATCTGCACGGTGGTGTAGTAATCACCGTCCAGGCTGCTGAGCACCCACCATTTGCCCTGTCGGGTTGCCTTGTGCTCACGCCCCTGTTGATCCCAGGCGCTGGCATAGAAATGCCGCAAAGCGTCCACGTCCTTTTGATAATCGAAGGTGAACACACGCATGGCCACGCCGTTGAATACCATCCGGTCGGCGACCCATTCCCGTTGCACGCCGTCGGGCACCGGCACCTCGGGCCAGTCATCGGCCCGGGCCAGCCCGGCCAGCAACAGTGTCAGAATCCAGAGACATCGTTTCATGGCGGCTCCTAGCAGGCGTCCGGCGCGTCGGTGTTGCCTCGCTCATACGGTGCCAGCCGTTGGCAGGGCGCCACTTCCACGTCCACTTTGCCCAGTTCGAAGTTTTCCGGGCTGAGATCGTCGAACACGAAGCCGACGACGCTCTGCACGCTCCGGATCACGTCGTTGTCCAGCATCGAGGTGGGCACAATGCGGCGAATGCTTTCCGTGGCCCGATCCGGCGACGCCGCGTTCCAGGCGTCGTCGAGCAGCACGTAACGGGTTTTCAGCGACAACGATTCCACCGGCAGGAAATCCGCGTTGGGCTTGATCAGCGCCACCTCCACGGCCGCCTTCTGATAGCCGTCGTCGTTCAGCTTGAGCACGCTGGCGGCGCGTCTGTTGAACTCCGCCAACACACCACCGGGCGCCAGCGCGCTGGTGTTCACCTGCACTCCGGCGTTGTTTTCACTGAGGTTGGCGAGCATTGGCTGGCGACCGCGCGCCTCGCCGTACGTCGTGTAGGCAATGGGATCCAGACTCTGGTTGTTCTGATCGGTCTTGTCGTCCCGCGAGTCAATCCGGCCCTCGGCGCGGCCGAACACCCGGTTGCGCACCTCCCAGCCCAGTTCGATATCGCTCTTGGCGTGGTCCTCACCACCGTCCCACACGGTTTTTTCCCAGGCCGAGTAGCGCGAGGCTTCCTGGGCACGGAACTTCATGTCACCGGTCTTGGCCAGGAAACTGATCGCGATGAAGGTGGGCACCAGAATGAACAGGGAGGCGACCAGAAAGCCGGCCATGGACTGCCCCCGTTGACGCGCCCCGCTCATAGTCCCAGCTCCGCCAGGGCCACGTTTTTCTCCAGGGTCGACAGCGGCGCCAGGGACGGCTGCCAATAGGGATTGTAGAGATTGCCGTATTCCCGGTGCCCGCCGCCGCGGGGGAACAAATCGTCGGGATAGTGGAATTCCACCCTCGCCTTGGAGATCGACGCCATGCGGCCATTGAGGAAATCCTCCTTGCCGCCGAACTTCATGCGTTCCCGGGCTGCGGTGACATCGGAGGCGGTCTTGACGCCCTGGTCACCGCCGGGCTTGGTCAGAGTGATGATGATGCCCGGGCCTTCCTGAAGCAGACCATCCCTCTTCAGCGCGCTGAAGCGCCGCATGCCCTTGTAGTTGTGCTGCACGTCGGCACGCCGGTAATCCCAGGCGGCGGCGCGGGATGCCCGGCTGTTGTCATCCCAGTAGCTGTTGCCGTCGTGCGTTTCCCTGAATTTGTAGAGCCGGCGGGTATTCGACGGCGCACTCTGGGAGCCGGCCCAGCCCACCGGAATTTCCTCGTGCTCCTTGCCCCAGGGCGTCAACGCCCAGGTGTGCACCGACAGGGTGTCCACGGCGGACCAGGTGTAATAGGGGCCTTTGTGCTGACGGTTGCGCGCCAGCTCGGTACCGCCGCGTTTACGAATCTCCACGCCGAACAGGCCGAAGAAGTTGACCACGTCCAGGTCGCTATTGCGCTCGGTGGTGAAGTTGTCCCGGCTGGCCAGCAGAATATTGCGGAATTCGTCACTGCGCGCCCGGTCTTCCGGATCGGCGCGCCGGCCTCGGTAATCATAGGCCCGGTCCGGGTTGTAGCGCCCCACCATGTCGGCGTGCGCGTGGGCGAACGAGGCCAGGGAGGTAACGGTATAGGCAGTGTCCACCTGCGGATCGTTCTCGTGCACCACCTCATCGAACGTCCGCTGGGCCAGGGCCAGGGTCTGCACGTGGGAAAAATCCTGCAGACCGGAAATCATACCGACGACCACGTCCAGGCCGGCCACCGCCACACGCATCGCCTGCTCGATGACATTGGCGCTGCGGTCGAGAATTCTTTCCAGGGCGGTCATCGCCGCGCCCAGGTAGGGTATCCATTTGGTCACCAGCGACATATTGCGCGTGGTGTTGTGCAGCCAGCGGGTCCAGCTCACCAGCGTCACCGCCTGAGCCACCGCCACATGATTGGCGATCATGGCGCGGTTGCCATAGGCCTGCACATTGAGATTGCGCGCTTCCACCGCCGCCACGCTGTAGGCGGCCGCGTCCGCGGTGGCTTGAAGACGGGTTTTCTCGTTGCTGACGTTGTAGGCGTCGTAGACGAAGTAGACCGCGGCGGCGACCGCGAACAACATCACGAGCACATAGACAGTCATCTGTCCACGCTGATGATGGCGCTTCATGATTCCCCCCCCGGCGGCAATGAAGCCGGCGTGCCCACGAAGGGCACGCCGGATGACCGTTTTACTTACGGTTCCCGTCGCCGTAGTTGCTCAGGTCCTTGGCGTCGCCGGCCTGGGAGGCGGCGTCGCTGGCGTTCTGCTGAGCATTGCTGACCTGCTGGCTGCTGTCCTGACCGGACATTTCCTGGGCCAGACCGGCGGTCTGGTTACGCAGGGTGTCGCCGAACAGACGGTAAACGCCGATGGCGGCCACCGCGATCAGTGCCACGATGATGATGTACTCGGTCATACCCTGGCCGAGTTGGCGGTTGCGAAGTTTCATAATCCCCTCTCTTTATCGGATTTGTTGAAAGTCACCGGCTAGGCGGCGGTTAACGTCGTTTTCCAAGCGCGCCCGGCGCTCACTGTCCTGCCAGATCAAGGTAGGCGTTCTCCAGCTTCGCCATGCCCTCGTGAACCGCGGCCTCACCGTCCGGATAGGCTCCGTGGAACCAGTCCAGGCGGATGTCCGCCGCGTCGATGTACCAGCGCGCGTGAGCTCTCGCGGCCGCGCGCAGGTACGCCGGCAGTTCCCGTTGGTAACGTTGCGCGGCGTCGGCGTCCGCCGGCCGATGCGTCGTCACCAGCCGGGCCAGGCCCGGCACTTTTTCCGTCGCGTCCGCTTCCATGAGCGCGGCCACGTTGAGAAGATGCTGATTGCGATCGTGATGTCCCTCGGTGACGCCGCCGGCGCCGGAACCGCCCTGATAATCACGGCGCTGATCGATATAGCGCTGGCCGGCGTCGCGGTACAGTCGGTCACGGGCATCGGCCATGGCCAGGTTCAGATCATGCAAGACCAGCCGCGAGGTCGCGTGCTGGTAGGCATGGGCCCCGGCTCGCGCCTGGTCACCACAGGCGCTTTCAAAGAAGAATCGATTGTTATCCGGGTCATAGGCCACGCTGGCCTCATCGGGCAGCTCGGCCCGGCCCTCGGCGTTCTTGAGCCAGCCGGGTTCCTTGGTAAGGCGGGCGTTCCAACGGTAAAGCAGCAGGTCGTCGGGCGCCGTTCTGATGGCGCTGTTGTCTTTGTTCCAGGAGGGGCTCAGTTCGAGACGGTCAACGGCGGCGTAGGTAATCGTTTCGCCTTCGCCGCGAACCAGCAGATGGTAGTTGCCGCCCTGGCCGCGCGGAGTGAAATCCACCGCCGCCGCGCCCAGGCCGTTGCATCGTTGTTCAACGCGATAGGTACCGGAGACCCGCTCGGTGCGCGCGCCCTCGGAGCCGGCGGGCGCGTTCGCGCCGCTGTCGCAACCGGCGATCGCCAAGACGGCAATACACAATGTCCATGTCCGATACATCGCAAGATCCCTCCCTTCGAGCGAAGGACCCTAGATGTCGGCTGCAACTTTTTCCATTAAGGAACAATGACTGTCCCTTTTTTTATTAACCAGATCACAGGCGCCGATCGAAAAACCGGAACCCGTTAACGTTTAGCAGGCGTCGTCATCGGTTAGCGCGCGCGGTAAACATACTGTTTTTTATGTGGTTCGATAAACGACAACATACCGCCGACCTGGAAAACAGGCTTAAAGCGCACCGCACTCTTCACCGTATTTTTTCTGATACGCCGCTTCCGCCTCGTCGTAGGCACCGGTGCTGAGCGGATGCGAGGCGGCACCCAGCTCCGAGCTTTCCGCCTGCCGGGCCACCTCGACCAGACCGTCCAGTTCCGCTTCCATGGCCGGTGTCCCATCACGCAGCCGCGCCAGTGCCTCACGGGTTTTGGTCAGGTCGCCCATGCCCGCCATGGCCAGCTGCATATCGGAAACTGTTTTGGCGATGCGCATGCAGCTTTCATCGCCAATACCCTGGGCGCCCGCCAGGCCACACAGACTCATCAGCACGACACCGGCGATACGATTTTTTTTCACGGGGTTCTCCTTGAAGGTAAGTTGTAACGCGCAAACCCTACCATTGTGTTCCGTGTTCGTCCGGCATCACCGGCACGGAAAACGTGACGGGCCCCACACAACGGGTCGCGACGCCGGACGGTCCATGGTCCGGTGTTATCCGGCACGGTTACACTGCACCTCGTTTTTCCATTATTTTTTTCATTGATAGGGACGCCAACCATGAAGAACACCACCGCGATACTGACCGTCGCTCTGCTGGCACTGAGTGGCCAGGCTCTGGCCGCCGATCTGAAACCGGGCAAATGGGAAGTCACGGAGCGCATGACCGGCGAGCAGGTACCGCCGGGCATGGACAAGGAAAAAACCAAGACGCGTTGCATCAGCGCCAAGGAAGCGGAAAACGTCGAGACAACCCTGCGCCAGAACTGGGTACGCAATGGCTGCAAGAGTCCGGAGATGGATCGCGACGGGGACACGCTGGAATGGCGCACCCAGTGCCAGGCCGGTGAGCGCACGCTGACATCCAGCGGCACCATGACGCTGGAGGACGAGGAACACTACACCACGGAAATCACCACCGGCACCGCGCGAGGCGAGATGACGGTCCAGGCAGAGGCCCGCTGGGCCGGCCCCTGCGATGCCTGATAGCGGTCGCTATTCCTCGTACAGCACGTCCACCACCGCCTCGGCGGTGACCTGACTGGAGGGCGGGTTCTGGCCAGTGACCAGGCGCCCGTCGACGACCACATGGGGCTCGAACTTGCCTTTGTTCTGGATTTCCGCGCCCAGTTCCTGGAGGCGGGTTTCCAGCAGGAAGGGCATCACCTCGTCGAGCCCCACCTCACGCTCTTCTTCGTTGGTGAAGCAACTGACCCGGCGGTTCTGGACCAGCGGCGTGCCGTCCTCGTCGCGCGCCCCCACCAGGGCCGCCGGACCGTGACAGACCGCGCTGACCACGCCGCCCTGCGCCCAGGTGCGTTCGAGCACGCCGGCCACCAGCGGGTTGTCGGGCATGTCGAACATGGCGCCGTGGCCGCCCGGCACGAACACGCCGACGAAACCGTCTTCCCAGATCTCTTCCAGGGGGCGGGTGTTTTCCAGTGCGGCGATGGCGTCCCGCCATTGCTCTTTCTGGTCGTCATCGGGCACGGAGCGGGGATCGATGGGCACCTTGCCGCCATTCGGGCTGGCCACCCGGACCGGCACCTTGTTGTCGATGAAAATCTGGTAGGGCACCGCGAATTCTTCCAGCCAGAGCCCGGTCTGCTGGCCCTGGCCCATCTGTGACGCGCTGGTGACCAGCATCAGAAGAGGCTTGTCCAAGTTCATAATGGCTCCTTGTCGATATTCCGCTTGACGCTGACAGACGTGGCATCAAGATGTGATGAACTTCATTTGCCGCTCTTACCAGCGTGGGGGCGGCCTCCCCCATTTCAACAACCGGTCACCCGGACGGATACGCCAACCATGAACTGGGAACAACTGCTCAACAAGGGCCGCCTGGGACACCGCGACGCCAAGGACGAAACCGGCCGCACCGCCTTCCTCCGCGACCATGACAAGATCATCTTTTCCGGCGCCTTCCGGCGCCTGGCGCGCAAAACCCAGGTACACCCGCTGGCCACCAATGACCATGTGCACAACCGGCTTACCCATTCCCTGGAAGTCTCCTGCGTGGGCCGCACCCTGGGCATTCGTGTTGGCGAGCGCCTGCAGGCCCTGGGGCACCTGCCGGAAGGGGCCGGCGCCACCGACCTGGGCGATATCGTGCAATCCGCCTGTCTCGCCCACGATATCGGCAACCCGCCGTTCGGACACACCGGCGAGCGCGCCATCCGCGCCTGGTTCCAGGAGCGCGGCCAGCGCTACCTGGATCTGCTGACGCCGGAACAGCAGTCCGACCTGATCTATTTCGAGGGCAACGCCCAGGGGTTTCGCATCCTCACCAAGAGCGAATACCACCAATACGACGACGGCATGCGGCTGACCTACGCCACCCTGGCGACCTTCCTGAAGTACCCCTGGTTGTCGGCCCGCGCCGCCGAGGGCGGGCTCAAGCCCGGCAAATACAGCGCCTTTCTGTCCGAGGCCGACGCCTTCCAGGAGGTGTGCGCCGCCACCGGGCTCCGGGAGCTGGCGCCCGGCCGCCATTGCCGCCACCCGCTCGCCTACCTGATGGAGGCGGCGGACGACTTCTGCTACGCCATCATCGACCTGGAAGACGGGCTGGAAATGGACCTGCTCCACTGGGACGAGGTCTACGCCCTGCTGCAACCGGCCCTGCCGGACAACAACGAGGTGCGCCGCCTGGTCCATTCCGAGCTGCGCGACGGCCGCAAAGCGGCGCTGCTGCGCGGCAAGATCATCGAGCGCTTCATCGAGGCCGGCGTCGAGGCCTTCGTCGCCAACCACGAACCCTTGCTGGCGGGCGGCATGGAGGGCGACCTGCTGCATCACTGCGAGCCGGCGGTCCATGACGTGGTGGAGAACGCCAAACAACTGGCGCGCGGCAAGGTGTTCGAGCACCCGCGCAAGATCGAGCTGGAGATCGGCGCCTTCGAGGTGATGGGCGCCCTGCTGGACGGCCTCATCGAGGCGTCGCTGTCCCATGCCCGGGGCGCCACGCGCAACTACCGGCACGAGCGCATCATCGATCTGATCGGCCGGCACAGCTTCCCGGACGGCCTGGCGCAAATGGGCGAACAGGAGCGGCTCTATCAGTGCATCATGCGGGCGCTGGATTTTCTCGCCGGCATGACGGACAACTACGCCACCTACCTGGCCAAGCAGTTCTCCGGCATGGCGGAAACGCGCTACTGAGCGGTTCTCGCGCCCTTGAAGCGCGGCCGGCGGCACCAGTCACCGTCGCGCAGCGGGCGGCCCGCCGGCGCCCGGTCGCGCAGATAGACCCAGGCGCGGCCCCAGGGGGTGGGGATCAGAACCCGGTCGTACTCGCTCGGGTAGGCTTCCAGAACGTCCAGGCGCTGAAGCATCAGCCGGCTGATCCGGTAAACCTCGCCGGCCACCGCGGTGCCGCCGCCCCGCGAGAGCACCGGGTAGGGCCCGAGATCGGTGAGCCGGTAGCGCGGCGGCGTTACCCAGTCGCCCATGTAGCGCGCCCCCGCCAGCCAGTCATGGTTGCTTTCCCCGGCGCGCAGGGTGCCGTACACGAACACGTTCAAGGAACTCTCCGATGCAAAACCCGGGCGGCCTTTTTTGCCACAACCGCCCCCTCGGGAACAACACCGGTGCGCCCCGGCGCGCTGTGTCAGACGCAATGGGACAGCGCCAGGCGGTTGCGCCGACGGGTAAGGCCGGCGCCATGGCGCGGTGCGTCATCGCCGCCACGCCGAAGGTGGGCTCCGAACGCGCGTAGACCCATTTCAGGAAGGGGCGGCTCTGCACGGTTTCCGCGTCCCAGTCGCCCTCGGGCTGGTCGTATTCCAGGCGCTGGGCCGGCGCCTCCTCGCCGTCGCTGAACCAGGTGACGGTGCGTGTACGCCGGGTGCTGTCCTTGAGGCTGACATGCAGCCCCCGCGGCGGGGCGGAATCGGTGGTTTTGTGGGTATTTCGTGACGGCCTGCGAGCGCTCAGTCGATCAACGGCAGCCGGTGCTCCAGGGTGGCGGCGCGTACCGCGTCGGGAATGCGGATTTCCGTGGCCAGGGGCAGGTGGTCGGAGAGCAGGCAGTCGGTGAGCACCCGGCTGTGGCTCACTTCCAGTTCCGGGGAGGCAAGAATATGGTCGATATGCCGGTCCGGGGCCCAGCTCGGGAAGGTGTTCAGGTCGCCCTCCACGGCCCGCAGCCCCAGCTCCGCCAGCGGCGAGTGGCCCAGATGCTCCAGCCGGCAATTAAAATCGCCGACCACCACTGCAAAGCGGAACGGCGCCAGCAGGCGGGTGATATAGGCGAGCTGGGTGTTGCGCATCTTTTCGCCCAACGCCAGATGCACCACCGCCAGCACCAGCGGCTCCACGGGGTGGCCGAATTTCACCAGGATCACGCCGCGCCCGGGCAGGCCGGGCAGGATGTGGTCTTCCACCGCATAGGGGGTCAGCCGGCTCAGAAAGCCGTTGCTGAACTGACCCAGCCGGCCGAGATTCCGGTTGAGCTGCTGGTGCCAGAAGGGGAAATCGGCCAGGGAGGCCAGATGGACCAGCTGGTTCACATTGCGCGAACGCAAACTCCCGCCATCCACCTCTTGCAGGCCAACCACGTCGAAGTGGCGGACCACATCGGCGATCTGCTCGATGGTTTCCACGCTGCGCGGGTGCGCCACCAGGTGCTTCCAGCTGCCGGTCAGGTATTCCCGGAAGCGGCTGGTGCCGATACCCGCCTGAATGTTGAAACTGAGCAGCTTGAGGCTGTCATCCGGCAGGGTGACCTCGCGCACCCGGCGGGTGCGTCGGTGGCCTTCGCGGGCGAAGGAAAACCCGGCGGGCCGGGTTTTCCAGGTTTGATACGCGGTTCGCGCGCGTTCCAACAGCATTCAGTTTCGACTCCGGAGGTCTAGCGGCTTTCCTTCTTCACCAGGAAATCGATCACATCGAACATTTCCTGGTTGTTACGCAGGCCGTCGCGAAGGATCAGGTACTTGCCGTTGACCACGAAAGAGGGCACACCGCGAATCTGATAGTCCCGGGCCAGCGCGTCGGTCTGGCGCAGTTTGGTGGAGACGCCGAAGGAGCTGTAGAGCTGGTTGAACTCGTCCTCTTCAACCCCGTACTTCTCGAAGAAGTCCGCCAGCGCGGTGGGGGTGAACAGGGGCTCCCGGTGCTTGTGAATGGCGTCGAACAGGGGTTCGTGGATCTCTTCCACCTTGCCGAGGATGTCCGCGACATAGTAGGCACGGGCCAGGGGCTCGGCGTTACGCAGGAAGGTCACCGGCGAACGGACGTAATTCACGTTTTCCGGCTTGTCTTCCAGCCAGTCCTCGATCACCGGCTCCAGGCTGAAGCAATGGGGACAGATATAGGAAAAGAACTCGCGCACTTCCACCTTGTCGGGGTCGTCCACATTGCCGGGATTGTCCAGAACCTTGTAGTGGGTCCCTTCCGCGTAGCGGGCGTGCTCGCCGCCGGATTCCTGTGCCCAGGCCGCCGCCGTGAGAGTAAGGCTGACCAGCAGCACCATGACCGTTCGCAACATGAGGTTCTCCTTGTTGTTGGCTGTTCCACACTTATCGTGGCAGATAGGACCGTGATAAAGCGAAAACGCTCCCCACCACCGGGCCCTTCCACGGAAATTGCATTATTACCGTATTGGCGCCGCTTTGCCCATGAACGGCGGCCACAAAAAAGGCAGCCCGAGGCTGCCTTCTTCCTTCACACCGGTCCGCGCTGCTTACTCGCTGTCGCGCTCCGGAGCGGAGAGGCCCGCGATAAAGCTGGAGACCGCCTGAATCTGCGCGTCGCTCATCTTCGCGGCCAGGGTCCGCATCATCGCCTGGGGGTCGTTGTCGCGTCTGGCCATGTCGCCGATATCCTCGCGACCGACGGCGCGAAACGCCTTCAGCTGGCTTTCCGTGTAGGCGGGCTGCTGACCGGCCAGCGCCGGGAAAACGGCGGCGTCCACGCCCTGCCCGGCGGGACCGTGGCAACCGGCACAGGCGGGGATGCCCTTCTCGACGTCGCCGCCGCGGTAGAGCCGCTCGCCCATTTCCACCAGCTCCGGTTTCGCCTGACCGGTCTCCACGGCCTGCTCCGCGTAGAAAGCGGCCAGGTCCTGCATGTCCTGCTCGCTGAGGCCCGCGGCCTGCGCCTGCATGATGGCGTTCTCGCGCTCACCGGACTTGAAGGCCTTAAGCTGCTTGATCATGTAGGGCTCGCCCTGCCCGGCCAGACTTGGATACTGACCGGAAGGGGAATTGCCGTCCGGGCCGTGGCAGGCCGCGCATACCTGGGCTTTTTCTTTACCGGCTTCCGGATCGCCCTCGGCCAGGGCGAAGGGGGTGGCCACCACGGCAGCCAACAGCACGAACAGCTTGAAACACTTCATGGCCTTTCCTTCAAGAACAGGGATTACTTGGTCATGTATTCAATAAGGGCACGATGATCTTCTTTGGAGCAGTCACCGCACATGCCGCCCGGGGGCATGGCGTTGTAGCCTTCCTCGACGTGCTTGACCAGCGTGTCCATGCCTTTCTCCAAGCGCGGCTTCCAGGCGGCCTGGTCCCCGGTCTTGGGAGCGCCGGCGGCACCACTGCTATGACAATAGGTGCAGCTCTGGTCATAGAGCTCCTTCACGGATTCGGCCTGGGCGCCGGCCGTCAGGCCCATAGCGATGACCAGGGCGAGCCCGGTGGCAAAACCTTTCATGCGAATCTCCCCATGAGCTGGCGACATGCTGGCTTATCCAGGCGCTGGTGCTGAATTTGCCTTTAAACACAAACACCTGTAGAACGTCGGCCGCACGGCGAACGCGCGACGGCGCGCATTATATACTAGAGGTCCGCCCCCGTCATATGCCTTATTAAAGGCGCGGGTATTCGCTTACCGAGAGACATTCCCATGGCCCAAGACCCGACCCAGCGCCTTCTCCACCAGGCCCGCTTCCTGAAAAGCGCCCAGAACGTGGAACAGTGCCCGCCGGACGCGGGCTTCGAAGTGGCCTTCGCCGGGCGCTCCAACGCCGGCAAATCCAGCGCCATCAACCGGCTCACCGGCCAGCGCACCCTGGCGCGCACCTCCAAGACCCCCGGCCGCACCCAGTTGCTCAACTTTTTCGAGCTGGACGAAACCCGGCGCCTGGTGGACCTGCCCGGCTACGGCTACGCCAAGGTGGACAAGAACACCCGGCAGCAGTGGCAGCGGGACCTGGACGACTACCTGGCCCGCCGGCAGAGCCTCACCGGGCTGGTCCTGCTGATGGACATTCGCCACCCCCTCAAGGATTTCGACCGCCTGATCCTGGAATGGTCGGCGCGCGCCGGCATGCCGCTGCACCTGCTGATCACCAAGGCGGACAAGCTGAAATACGGCGCCGCCAAGAACACCCTGCTGCAGGTTCTGAAGGAAGTCCGTGACCACCCGGCGCCGCTCACCGCCCAGCTGTTCTCCGCCACCAATGGCAGCGGCTGCGACGAGGCCTGGCGCCAGCTCGGCATCTGGCTGGCGGTGCCGCCGGATCCGGTGAACTGACCGGGTCCGTCACTCCGGCGACGTTTTACGACACCGCCGTGACGCAGCGGCGCCTTCCACCGAATCGCCCACACTCAGACTAATGCCTTGATTTAAAACGACTTTCCTGAATTTCCAAAAACAGGCATGCCTCTTGCTTTGTATAACGGCAAGAAGAAGGAAGAGGGGAAGTCCCACTTTTCAGTGGGCAAAAAAAATCCCTGGCAGCAAGTGGGGGGAAGGGAACGACTGCGCTGCCAGGGAGGCTTGCCGCCCCAGCCTCCTGGGGGAGAGACTGGGGTGTCCAGAAGCTACGAACCGGTGAGGGTACTGGGGGATCGGGGGTACCGGTCCGCAGCCATTAGTTAGGACTGGCCGCCTTTGGGAAAAGTTTCCATGTCCTGATACCTTTTACAAATTTCATAATTCTTGCACTTCAATCGTTATTAAACCTGCACGCGGCTACTGTTTCCAGGGGCCGCCGCGGGTATCTTTTCGGCGTTTCAGGCCCCGGTGCATGGCCGCTTTGGCCAGCATGTGCGCCGACACCGGCGCGGTGATGAACAGGAACAGAACGATCAGCACCTCCTGAAGCTGAAGCGCCCGCTCCTGCCAGGAAAAGAACAACAGCGAGCCGAGAATCGTTCCGCCCACGCCCAGCGTGCTGGCCTTGGTGGGGCCGTGCAGACGCAAATAGAAATCCGACAGGCGCGTCAGGCCGACGGACCCCACCAGCGCGAATACCGCTCCCACCAGAATGAAGGCGCTGACCAAAAACTCAATGACCCCGTTCATACTTTTGCCCTCACTCGATGATGTCGCCGCGCAACATGTATTTGGCCACCGCCACGGTGCTGACAAAGCCGATCAGCGCGATCAGCATGGCGGCCTCGAAATAGAGCTTGCTGTCCGAGGCGATGCCGTACAGCACGATCAGCCCGATGGTGTTGATGTACATGGTATCCAGCGCCAGGGCCCGGTCCGGCAGCGTGGGCCCGCGCAGCAACCGATACAGGTTGAGCAGCAGGGCCAGCACGAACAGCCCGAAAGCAATCGGCAGAGCTATCTCCAGCATCCCGTCACCCTCCCTTTGCCGCGTCGGCAGTGATTAGCATTCGAATATCTCCTTCAGCGGCCGCTCGTAGCGCTGCTTGATCTGCCGGATCATGGCGTCTTCGTCGTCCACCAGGTCCAGGGCGTGGATCAACAGAGTGCGCCGGTCCTCGCTGACGTCCGCGCTGACCGTGCCCGGCGTCAGGGAGATGGTGCTGGCCAGCAGTGTGATCGCGAATTCGTCGGTGAGATCCAGCGGCAACTCGACAAATCCTGGCCGATACCGCCGGGACGGCCCGAGGATCAGAATCGCCACCGCCACATTGGCGGTGAGAATGTCCCAATGCACCACCAGCACGAAACGCACCAGCTTGGGGAAGTTGCGCAGGCGCGGCACATTGGGCCAGAACGATTGGGTACCCAGTGGCAACACCACCGAGAGCACCAGGCCGAGCAAGGCGTGGCCCCAGGAAAAGCCGTTGAGCAGCATCCAGGTGGCCCATAGAAACAGGCTCAGCAACGGAAAGGGCAACAATCGCTTCATAGCGCGCTCTCCTCGGCGCCCAGCACCGCGTTGATGTACAGGCCCGGCTCCGCCCACTGCCCGGCGACCACCAGGCAGGCGTCCAGAACCGGCTCACCCCAGACCGCCAGCGCCGGGGTGGTGGCCAGCAACGCCACCGTGACCGCCAGGCGCGTGCCGTCCTGGCCGCGTTCATCACCGTCGCCGGTGGCCCGCCAGAACAGCGTGGAACCGGCCCGGCTCAGGCCGACCAAGGCGACCAGGCCGCCGGCCAGCAACAACAGCCAGAACAGCGGCGCCGGCACCGCCTGCATCAGGGCGACCTTACCGACGAAGCCGGACAACGGCGGCAGCCCCACCACGGCGATGGCGCCGGCGAAAAACAGGGCGCCGAGCAGCCCGCGGCCGGCCGGCGCCGGGCCCGCTTCAAGCCGGTCCGCCAGCTCCCCTCGCCCGCGCGACACCAGGTCCGCCAGCAGGAACAGGCCACCGCACACCAGGGTCGAGTGGATCAGGTAGTAGAGCATGGCGCCCAGGGCCTCCGGGGAGGACCAGGCCAGCCCCGCCACCAGGGTGCCCACCGACATCACCAGCAGATAGGCAACCATTTCCCCCAGACGGCGGGCACCGAGCACGCCCACCGACGCCAGGGTCAGGGTAATCAGGGCGAGAATCCACAAGGGGTCGCGCCCCAGCCCGGCCAGCGCGCCGTCGCTGAACGCCAGGCCGTAGACCCGGGCAATGGCATAGATCCCCACCTTGGTCATGATCGCGAACAACGCCGCCACCGGGGCGGTGGCGCTGGCGTAGGTCGCCGGCAGCCAGAAATACAACGGGAACAGCGCCGCCTTGAGGCCGAACACCACCCACATGAGCAAACCCGAGAGCCGAGCCAGCTCCAGGCTGTTGCCTTCCAGTTCGCTCACTTTGACGGCAAAGTCCGCCATGTTAAGGGTTCCGGTGGTGCCGTAGGCCAGCCCCAGCGCGACCAGGAACAGCGCCGAGCCAATCAGGTTGAGCACCACATAATGGATGCCCCCCTTCACCCGGGCCGGGCCGCGGCCGTGCAGCGCCAGGCCGTAGGAGGCGATCAACAGCACCTCGAAAAACACGAACAGGTTAAACAGGTCGCCGGTCAGGAAGGCGCCGTTAATCCCCATCAACTGTAGCTGGAACAGGGCATGGAAATTGGCGCCGCGCCGGTCGTCGCCGCGGCTGCCGTAGATCAGCGCCGGCAGGGCCAGCACCGCGGTGAGCAGCACCATCAGGGCGCTCAGCCGGTCCAGCACCAGCACGATGCCGAATGGCGCGCGCCAGTCGCCCAGCTGGTAGACGCCGATCTCGCCGGTGGCCGCCTGGTACCACAGGCCCAGCGCCACGGGAATCAGCGCCAGCGTCGCCAGCAAGCCGGTGAGCCGACGCAGGCGCTGACGTTCGCGCACCTCCAGTAACAGCAGCATGCCCGCGAACGCGGGGATCAGAATCGGCGCGATGATCAAGTGTTCCATCAGCCGTCCTCCCCGTCGGTCTTCCCATCCACGTGATCACTGCGCATCTCGCCCTGGCCACGCAGGGCCAGCACCACCAGAAAGGCGGTCATGGCGAAGCCGATCACGATGGCGGTGAGCACCAGCGCTTGGGGCAAGGGATCACTGGCGTTCTCCGACATGCCGACCACCGGCACCTGATTCACACTCAAACGCCCGGAGACGAACACGAACAGATTGACCCCGTAACTGAGCAGCGTGATGCCCAGAATCACCGGGAAGGTGCGCGCCCGCAGGGTGAGGTAGACCCCGCTGCCGACCAGCGTGGCGATCATCAGTGCAATCATCACTTCCATCAGGCGCCTCCTCCCTGGTCGACGTCACCGGCTCGCTCGACAGCGCCGCTCTTATCGTCCAGCAAGGACAACTTGCCCAGATTCGCCAGCATCAACAGCGTGGCGCCCACCACCGTGAGAAACACACCGGTGTCGAACAGCATGGCGCTGGCCAACTCGAATTTGCCCACCAGCGGCCAGTGAATATAGTCAAAGGTGCTGGTCAGGAACGGATGGCCGAAGAACCAGGACGCCACCCCGGTCACCCCGGCCAGCAGCAGCCCCAGGGCCACCACCGGGTGGTAATCACCGGGCATGCGGTGGTGCATCCAGCCCACCCCGGAGGCCACGTACTGCAGCAGCAACGCCACCGAGGTCACCAGGCCGGCGATGAAACCGCCGCCGGGCAGGTTGTGCCCGCGCAGGAAGATGTACACCGACACCAGCAACGCCAGCGGCAGCAACGGCCGCGAGATGGTCACCAGCACCAGCGGGTGCGCATCCCGTGCCCAGGGCCGGCCGATGGCGTCCGACCGCGGCGAGGTCAGCTTGAGGTCCTTGAGCAGGGCATAAATGCCCATGGCGGCGATGCCCAGCACGGTGATCTCGCCGAAGGTATCGAAACCCCGGAAATCCACCAAAATCACGTTGACCACATTGGTGCCGCCACCGCCCGGCTTGGCGTTGTCGAGGAAGAAGCCGCTGATGCTGTTGAAATCGCTGGTCATCATCGCGAAGGCCATGACCCCGACACCGCCGCCGACCACCACCGACAGCGTCAGATCCCGGGCCACCCGCAGCGCGCCGGACTCCACGCCGGTGCGCACCGGCAGAAAATACATCGCCAGGATCAGCAGCAGCACCGTGACCACCTCCACGGACAGCTGGGTCAAGGCCAGGTCGGGCGCCGAGAAACGCACGAACACCAGCGACACCACCAGCCCCACCACGCTGATCGACATGATCGCGGTCATGCGGTGCCGGTGCAGAATGGCGGTGATCACGGTGGCCACGATCAGCATGGCGCCGGCCAGCAGCGCCACGCCGTCCAGGGGCAGCAACGGGCGCTCACCGCTGAGCAAATGGGGGCGCACCTGGGTCAGCAATACCAGGGAAACCACCGCCAGCAACCAGGCCACGTAAGTCTGCAGGGAGCCGTTGCGCAGCAGGCCGCTGAACGCCTCGGCGAAGCGCGCCAGCGCCTGCATGGCCCGCTCGAAAATCAGGTTGGCGTCGATCTCCGGCAAGCGCGCGTGCCACTGGAGCAGCCGTCGGCGCTGGCTGTACACCAGCACGCCACCGACCAGGGCGATGACACTCATCAACAGCGGCACATTGAAGCCGTGCCAGATGGACAGATGATAGTCCGGCAGGGCCCCGCCGAGCGTGGCGGTGCCGGCCACCGCCAGCAGCCCGGCCACGGTAAGCGCCGGGAACACACCCACCGCCACGCACAGCGCCACCAGTATTTCCACCGGCACCTTCATGTAGCGGGGCGGTTCATGGGGCGGAAACTTGGGCAGATTCACCGGCTCGCCGTTGAAAAAAACGTCATGAATAAAGCGCGCCGAATAGGCCACCGACAACACCCCGCCGAGGGTGGCGCCCAGCGGCAGAACCCAGCTCATGGCGCCGAGCCGGTCCGACTGCAGCGTCTCGGCGAAAAACATTTCCTTGGACAGGAAGCCGTTGAGCAGCGGCACCCCGGCCATGGCCGCCGAAGCCACCATGGCGAGCACCGCGGTGTAAGGCATGTAGCGCCACAGCCCGTTGATGCGGCGCATGTCCCGGGTGCCGGTTTCGTGGTCGATGATCCCGGCGGCCATGAACAGCGACGCCTTGAAGGTGGCGTGGTTGATGATATGGAACACCGCCGCCACCGCCGCCAGCTCGGTGTTAAGCCCGAACAGCAGGGTAATCAGACCCAGATGGCTGATGGTCGAGTAGGCCAGCAGGCCTTTCAGATCGTTCTGGAACAGGGCGGCCAGCGCCCCCCAGATCAGCGTCGCCATGCCGACCAGCGTGACCACATCGAACCACAGGTTGGTACCCGCCAGCATCGGGTAGAACCGGGCCAGCAGAAACACCCCCGCCTTGACCATGGTGGCGGAATGTAAGTAAGCACTTACGGGCGTCGGCGCCGCCATGGCGTGGGGCAACCAGAAGTGAAACGGGAACTGGGCGCTCTTGGTGAAAATACCCAGCAGCACCAGGCACAGAATCAGCGGGTAGAAGCCGCTGGCGCGAATCGCGTCGCCGCTGGCCAGGGCCTCGCCCAGCGAGTAGCTGCCCACCACCTGGCCGATCAGCAGCACCCCGGCGAGCAGCGCCAGGCCGCCCAGGCCGGTGATGGTCAGCGCCATGCGCGCGCCCTTGCGGGCGACACTGTTGTGCGACCAGAACCCGATCAACAGGAAAGAACTGAGACTGGTGAGCTCCCAGAACACCACCAGCAGCAGCAGATTGTCGCTGGTCACCACGCCCAGCATGGCGCCCATGAACAGCAGCAGGTAGGCGTAAAAGCGACCGGCTTTTTCATCGGCGGAAAGGTAGTAACGGGCGTACAGAATAATCAGCAGGCCGATGCCCAGCACCAGCAGCGCGAACAGCAGTGCCAGACCGTCCAGGCGGAACGCCAGGTCCAGGCCCAGGGTGGGCAGCCACTGCAGCGTGGAAAGCACTGTTTCGCCGTCGAACACCCGCCGCGCGGGCGCCGCCAGCAGGCCCAGGGCCAGCGCCGGCAACACCGCGGCGCTCAGCGCCAGCAAGGTGCGCGAGGCGCGGAAACGTTCGGCCAGCGGCGGCAAGGCGGCCCCCAGAAACGGCAGCAGCACCAGAATGGAAAGATTCATAGGCAATCCGTTGTCAGTTGCGGCAACGCCGCGTCGAGCTTATCAGGAAACCATCAACTCAGAGTGACAACGGGCGGATCCGGAAAATAGGGGCGACGGCCCCGGCGCGGGCAGTGGGCGGGGATGCTCATCATTCTGTGGTGCCGCAACTGGCAGTCCATGCAAAACCGAATCAACGAAAAGAGGCGCCAGTATGCCACGCCGGACCGGGGCGAACACAAGATCACCCGCCGCCGACGTTACAACTCGCCCACGAACTGGTTGTAGAACTGCCGGGCGGTGCGCCCGGAGCGCCCGCCTTTTTCCATGGAGAAGCGGCGCGCGCGGATGTGCAGCTGTTCCCGGTCGGCCACCTCGCCGAACAGATGATCCACCATCTCGAAGTACTGCTCTTCGTTGATCGGGTAGAAACTCAGCGACAGGCCGAACCGGTCGGACAGCGAAATTTTCTCTTCCACCACGTCGCCGTGATGGATCTCGCGCCCCACCACCCGACTCTGCTCATTGTCGGCCTGGTACTCGGACACCAGATGACGGCGGTTGCTGGTGGCGTACAGCCGGACGTTCTCCGGCGGCAGTTCCAGCGAGCCCTCCAGCACGCTCTTGAGGTGCTTGTACTGGGTTTCGCCGTCCTCGAAGGCGATGTCGTCGCAGTACACCACGAAACGCTGGGCGCGCTCGCGCAGGTCGTCGACGATCTCCGGCAGGTCCACCAGATCGTGCTTCTCCACTTCGATCATGCGCAGCCCGCGCGGCGCGTACTCATTGAGCAGCGCCTTCACCAGCGACGATTTGCCGGTGCCCCGGCTGCCCCACAGCAGCACATGGTTGGCGGGTTTGCCGGCCAGAAAGCGCTCGGTGTTCTGCACCAGCTTGCGCTTCTGGGTGTCCACGCCGAGCAGGTCGTCCAGCGTCACCGGGTCCAGGTGCCGCACCGGTCTCAGCCGTTGTTGTCTAGGCCGCCAGATGGCGGCCGCTTCCGCGCGCCAATCGACGTTATTCATGGGGTCCCCATCCGCGAATCAGGTCAAAAATATTGCCATACCCGGCCGGGCCACAAAAGAACTTGCTTGCCCGGCCCGGGTCCACCTTTACCATGTAACCAGGATAAACCACGCCAACCACTTCCGGAGACACCCCATGATTCGCTTTCTACTCGCCGGCACCGCCCTGATCCTGGCCACCACGGGCTGCACCCACACCCCGCCGGAGTTGCCCGACAATGCCCGCGCCTGCCCGGAGCCCCGCCCGCAGATGTGCACCATGGACTACCGGCCGGTAATCGGCCTGGATAAAAACGGCAAGGCCCTGGGCGAATACAGCAACGCCTGCAGCGGCTGCGCGAAGGACGGAGTCGCCTATACCGTGCCGGCCAAATAACTTCCGTCCAAGGACACCGCTTTGCCGCTTTCGCCCGTACGCCTGCTGCTGGACTTCGACGCGCAATACCGCCGCGACCAGCAGCACACCCCGGATTTTCTGCACCGCCGCGACCGCCGTCTGGCGCTGGCCCGCCAGCAGGACGGCGCGCCACCCCCGGACGCGGCGGCCTGGCTGACCGCCGTGGACGCGCGCGGTGGTGGCGAGGCGCTGCGTCCCTGGCGCCGGGGCCGTGCCCTGCTGACCCTGGCCGGCGCGGTACTGGGCGTGCTGACCATGCTCGGCGTGCTGTACGTGGACGGTCAGGGCCGCATTAACGTCACCCTGATCCTGGCCCTGGCGCTGCTGCAACTGGTGCTGGCCCTGGCCACCACCGGCCAGGCGCTGAGCGGTCGCCGCCCCTGGGGCCGGTTGCTGGGCCGCCACCGCGACGGTGACGCGCCGATGCTCCGCCAGCTGCACCCGCAGCTGGCCGCCCGCGCCGCCCACGGCGCCGGCCTGGCGTTCGCCGTCGCCGCCCTGCTGACCCTGCTGGCGCAGGTGCTGGTGCGGGACCTGGCGTTCGGCTGGAGCACCACCCTGCAGACCTCCGCGCCCGCCTATCACGGCCTGGTGACGCAGCTCGCCTGGCCCTGGCGCGGCTGGCTGCCCGCCGCCGTGCCCAGCCTGGAACTGGTGGAACAATCCCGCTACTTCCGTCTGCAAAGCGGCAGCCCCGCCGACCCGGAAAGGCTCGGTGCCTGGTGGCCCTTCCTGGCCATGCTGTGGCTCTGCTATGTGCTGCTGCCCAGGCTGGTGCTGCTGGCGTTGGCGCGCCTGCACCTGAACCACCGGGCCCGGACGCTGCTGCGGCGTCATCCGGGCCGGGCCGCGCTGCGCGAACGATTCGCCACCCCCTGGGTGGACAGCGGCGGCGCCCCCACCCCGGCCGGTCCCGGGCCCGCCGGGGCGCCCCCGACCCCCCTGGCGCCGCCACCGGAAAGCGGCGTGGTGATCCGCTGGGCCGGCGCCGGCGGCGCCGATCTCGCCCGGCGCCTGCTCCAGGACGCCCCGATGCAAGTGCTCGAAGCCGGCGGCAGCGCCAGCCTGGAACAGGACCGCGATACCCTGGCCCGGGCCGACCTGGGCCAGCCGGTGCTCATCCTGACGCGCGGCTGGGAGCCGCCCACCGGCGAACTGGCGGACTTCCTCGACGACGTCCGTCACAGCCTGCCGGCGAACACCGACGTCCTCCTGCTGCCGCTCGCCGCCGACGATGCCGTGGCCACCGTGGACGGGGCCCTGCTGGCCCAATGGCAACGCTTCGTGGACCGGCACAAGCCGGTGAGGCTGTGTCGCCCATGACCGAGCACACCAGCCCCCGTTTCGCCGTGGTCGGCCACCCCAACAAGGGCAAATCCAGCATCGTCGCCACCCTGGCGCAGAACGACGGCATCGCCATCGCCCTGGAACCGGGCACCACCCGGGAAAACGGCCACTACCCGCTGCGCGTGGACGACCGCGTCCTCTACGAACTGATCGACACCCCCGGCTTCCAGCGCCCCCGCAAGGTGCTCGCCTGGCTGCAGGCCCACAGCCTGTCCGCGTCGGACCGGCCGGACACGGTGCGCGCCTTCGTCACCCAGCACCGCGACGACCCGCGCTTCCACGACGAATGCCAGTTGCTCACGCCGATCCTGGACGGCGCCGGCATTCTCTATGTGGTGGACGGCGCGGTGCCCTACAGCCGCGAACAGGAAGCGGAAATGGAAATCCTGCGCTGGACCGGCCGGCCCAGCCTGGCGCTGATCAACCGCATCGGCGAGGGCGACCATCTGGCCGACTGGCGCGCCGCCCTGGGCCAGTACTTCCAGATCGTGCGCGACTTCGACGCGGTGCGCGCCCCCTTCGAAACCCATCTCAACCTGCTGCGCGGCTTCGGCCAACTGGCGCCGGAGTGGGAAGCGCCGCTGGAGGAAGCCACCGGCCATCTGCGCGACCAGCGCCGCCACCGCCAGCACCAGGCCCTGCAACTGATCGCCACCGCCCTGGCGGACATGCTCACCCACAGCGAAACCGGCCGGCTGCGCGACGACGGCAACCGCGACGCGCTGGAACACGAACTGCGCCAGCGCTGGCGGGACTGGCAGCGCCAACGGGAACAACGCCTGCGCCGCGACGTGGAAGCCCTCTACCAGCACCGCCACCTGCGCCGCCGGGAGCAGGCCCTGGCCTGGCAGCCCGGCAGCGACCTGTTCAGCGAGCAGGCCCGCCAAACCTGGGGCGTCAGCCGCACCTACCTGGCCACCGCCGGCTTCGGCGCCGGCGCCCTCGGCGGGGCCGGTATCGACGCGCTCACCGCCGGCCATTCGCTGGGCGCCGGCGCCCTGATCGGCGGCGTGCTGGGCGCCGCCGGCAGCGTCTTCTACGGCGGCAAGTACGCCGACAAACTGAGCGGCCTGAAAGTGCTGGAGCGCTTCACCGGCGCCGCCGAAGCGGCCTTCGGCCCGGCGCGCGATCCACAGTTCGGCTATGTGGTGCTGGGCCGCGCCCTGGAGCACTGGCACCAGGTCAGCCACCGCAATCACGCCGGCCGCGACCCGCTCACCCTCGGCGACGCCGACCGCCACTGGCTGGAGCAACTGCCGCGCGGCCAGCGCCAGCGCCTGCAGAAGGCGCTGCAGGATCCGCCACGACAGCCCGGGGATGTGAAGCGCCGAGATGCTCTGGAAAGCGCTGTGGGGCAGGCGGGTGAGGCGTTTTTAGATTGGCGGTTGGGGGCGCCCTAAGGCGTCTCTGGCATCCTGCCGGCGGCCCTTTGGGGCCGCCTTTCGCGGGCTGGGCCCGCTCCCACAAGGCCCGCTCGCACAAGGTGCCTGTAGCTCAGTGAGAGGACCGTTCGCGCCGGTAGTGGCGGGGGGCCACGCCCATTACCTTTTTGAACAGCCGCGAGAAATAGTAGGGGTCGTCGTGGCCCAGGTGGCGGGCGATATCGCTGACGCCGAGATCGCTGACGTCCAGCAGGTAGCAGGCGCGGCTGATCTTGAGGTGCTGGAAGGCCTGCATCGGGGTCTGGCCGGTGAGGCGTTTGTACTCGCGGATAAAGTGGTAGCGGGACAGGCAGCTGGTGGCGGCGACCAGGTCGTCCAGGGCGAGCCGTTCGTGCAGGCGGCTTTGCAGGTAGCTCTGCACCCGGTCCACGTCCAGGGCCGCCTGACGGGCCTGCTGGCGGCGGCGCACCAGGGCGATAAAGGTGAGCAGGCCGCGCAGAACATTGGCGGCGTGCACCTGGTGGTGGCTCTGGAAGCTGACGGCGGTGGCGAGCAGCACCTCGAATTCCTCGCTGAGCCGGGAGTGCAGGCCCACCGGCACCAGACCGGCGCGCGGGTCGGGCTCGATGGCGTCGAAGAACCGATCCACCGAGGCGCCGCCCAGGTGCACCCAGTAAATGGTCCAGGGATCCTCCGGGCGGGCCCGGTAGCGGTGCGGCTGGCCTTCGCGGAACAGCAGGGCGTCGCCGGGGCCCACCGGATGCGTCTCGCCGTTCAGATCCACCTCGCCACGGCCGGCGACGCAATAAATCAGCAGGTGATCGCGGGGCGCGGCGCGGCCCATCTGGTGGCCGGCGGCGCGTGGGTAATAGCCCACGCCGTGGGGCAGGCAGTCGCCGCACAGCGGGTGGTCGCTCAGGGCGCGTATCAGCGCCTGGGGCACGACAAGGCGCCGGCCGTCCCGGGGCAGCGGCCACTGGGAGGTTTCGATAAGGAGGGCGTCGTCGGAATCCATACCGCAATATAGTCCATTACCGGTCAATAGAAACCATCCGCAGGGGGACGATACTGTGGTACACCATAGCAATAATAGAACAACACCCCACTTCCGGAGGCCCCATGACCACCCGACTGCCGCAACTGATCAACGGCGAATTCCAGCAAAGCCGGACCGATATCTGGATCCCGGTCACCAACCCGGCCACCCAGGCGGTGCTCTGCGAGGCCCCGGCGGCCACCGGCGAGGAAATGGAAAGCGCCATTCAATCCGCCCGCGCGGCCTTCCTGGAATGGCGGGAAACGCCGGTCTCCGAGCGGGCCCGGCTGATGCTGCGCTACCAGCATCTGCTCAAGGAACACCATGACGAGATCGCCGAGGTGCTGGCGAAGGAAACCGGCAAGGTGTTCGCGGACGCCAAGGGCGACGTCTGGCGCGGCATCGAGGTGGTGGAGCACGCCGCCAACATTCCCTCGCTGATGATGGGCGAGACGGTGGAAAACGTGGCGCGCGGCATCGACAGCCACGCCTGGACCCAGCCGCTGGGCGTGTGCGCGGGCATCACCCCGTTCAACTTCCCGGCGATGATTCCGCTGT
Source organism: uncultured Alcanivorax sp. (assembly GCA_964556345.1). Lineage (GTDB taxonomy): Bacteria > Pseudomonadota > Gammaproteobacteria > Pseudomonadales > Alcanivoracaceae > Alloalcanivorax. Next base: position 1,657 of record CAZKWA010000001.1, on the reverse strand, counting down.
GGATGTTTCCGATGGCGATCGCCTGCGGCAACAGCTTTATTCTCAAGCCCTCCGAACAGGACCCGATGACGCCCAATATTCTCGCCGAGCTGTTCCTGCGCGCCGGCGCGCCCAAGAATCTGCTGCAGGTGATCCACGGTGGCAAAGAGCAGGTGGATACCCTGCTCACCCACCCGGAGATCAAGGCGGTGTCCTTCGTCGGCTCGGTGCCGGTGGGCCAGCACGTCTACCGCACCGCCACCGACCACCTGAAACGCGCGCAGTGCTTCGCCGGCGCCAAGAACCACATGGTGGTGATGCCGGACGCGCGCAAGGATCAGGTGATCAGCAATCTGGTGGGCGCCTCCTGCGGCGCCGCCGGGCAGCGCTGCATGGCGATCAGCGTGGCGGTCTTTGTCGGCGAATCGAAACAATGGATCGACGAACTGAAAGACGAGCTGGCCAAGATCCGGCCGGGCGCCTGGGACGACGAAAGCGCCGCCTACGGCCCGCAGATCAGCCCCAAGGCCCGCGACCGGGTGCTGACGCTGATCAAGCAGGGCAAGGAGGAAGGTGCCCGTTGTTTGCTGGACGGTTCCGATTGCACCGTGGACGGTTTGCCGGACGGCAACTGGGTGGGCCCCACCCTGTTCAGCGACGTGAAGTCGGACATGGCGCTCTACCAAGAGGAGATCTTCGGGCCGGTGCTGTGCTGCATGACGGTGGACACCCTGGAAGAAGCCATCGAGCTGGTGAACCACAGCCCCTACGGCAACGGCACCTCGATCTTCACCGCCAGCGGCGCCGCCGCGCGCAAATACCAGCACGAGATCGAAGTGGGCCAGGTGGGCATCAATGTGCCGATCCCGGTGCCGCTGCCGTTCTTCAGCTTCACCGGCTGGAAGGGCTCCTTCTACGGCGACCAGCACGCCTACGGCAAGCAGGCGGTGCGCTTCTACACCGAGACCAAGACCGTCACCAGCCGCTGGTTCGACGATGACATCCCGGACGGCGCCCACGGCGGCCCGAACATGACCATTAATCTGAAATAGCCATGGACTTTCACTTCACCGGCGAGCAGCTGGCGTTCCGCGATACCGCGCGCCAGTTCGCCGACAAGGAATTGGCGCCGTTCGCCGCCGAGTGGGATCTGCACGGCACCTTTCCCAAGGACACCATCCGCCGCGCCGGCGAGCTGGGTTTCTGCGCGCTGTACTGTGACGAGGACCAGGGCGGCATGGGCCTGAGCCGGCTGGACGCGGCGCTGATCTTCGAGCAGATGGCGGCGGGCTGCACCTCCACCACCGCCTTCATCACCATCCACAACATGGCCACCTGGATGCTGTCCCGGTTCGGTTCGGAAGCGGTGCGCCAGCGCTGGAACGGGCCGCTGATGAGCGGCGAGGCGCTGGCCTCCTACTGCCTCACCGAGCCCGGCGCCGGCTCCGACGCGGCGTCGCTGAAGACCAGCGCCCGCCGCGACGGCGATCACTATGTGCTGAACGGCGCCAAGGCGTTTATTTCCGGCGCCGGCGACACCGACCTGCTGGTGCTGATGGCGCGCACCGGCGGGCCCGGCGCCGGCGGCATTTCCTGCTTCGCGATTCCGGCGGATACGCCCGGCGTCAGCAACGGCCGCACCGAGCTGTCGATGACGACCTCGAGCTACTATCACACC